>CAZOHR010000076.1:0-13107 GCA_964579045.1 uncultured Bacteroidales bacterium
GATTGAACCGTGCGCTGGATATTGCTGTACAGGTAGCTCCTACGGATTTATCTGTATTGATTACAGGGGAAAGTGGGGTTGGCAAAGAACGTATTCCGCAGATTATTCATTCGCAAAGCTTACGTAAGCACAACAATTACATTGCAGTAAACTGTGGAGCAATTCCCGAAGGAACTATTGATTCGGAACTTTTCGGTCATCTAAAGGGTTCATTTACTAGCGCAAGCAACGACCGTAAAGGTTATTTCGAGGAAGCTGACAAGGGAACTATATTTCTCGACGAAGTTGCTGAACTTCCGCTTTCTACTCAGGTGCGACTTTTGAGAGTTCTAGAGACTGGTGAATATATAAAAGTAGGTTCGTCTAAAGCCGAAAAAACAAACGTAAGAGTTGTTGCTGCTACCAACGTTGACTTGCAAGTGCGTGTCAGCGAGGGTAAATTTCGCGAAGACTTGTATTATCGTTTAAATACTGTTCCAATTTTTATGCCTCCATTAAGAAACAGACAAGATGATGTATATCTTCTGTTTCGTAAGTTTGCAACCGACTTTGCAGAAAAATACAGAATGCCTTCTATAAGACTTACAGACGAGGCGGTTCACATTCTCAACTCTTACCGCTGGCCTGGAAATATCAGACAATTAAAAAACATTACTGAGCAAATTTCAATCATTGAAGAAGGAAGGCTTATTTCTGCTGATATCCTAAAATCTTATCTTACGGGTGCTGAGTCGTCGAATCTTCCGGCATTGGCCAAAAAGCAAAACTACGATAGCTTTGCTTCGGAGCGCGAAATACTTTATCAGGTTTTGTTCGACATGAAAAAAGACATGAACGAATTAAAAATGCTGGTCAATGATATTATAAGTCAGAATCCAAACGTTAAAGTAAATGACTTCGCCACCAGAGTTGTTAATGATTTTGATGACGAGGTTAAAATTGACAATATTAAACACATTTATCACGACGAACCAATACGTAGAAATGCCGAAATAGAAGAGCCTGGCGAAGTTGTGGAAGAAGTTTTATCTTTGTCTGAACAGGAACGCGAGCTTATTATAAAATCATTGGAGAAAAATAATAATAAACGTAAACTGGCCGCCGAAGAATTGGGGATTTCGGAAAGAACACTTTACAGGAAGATTAAAGAATATAATATTTTAAAATAATTTTTACAAACAGATTGATTGTGAAATTTAATAATACAACAAAAATGAAAAACCGCTTGCTGATTATTTCGTTAGTATTTCTAGCTGCATTTGCTTTAAATGCATGCACTGGCGGATATTCATTTACTGGAGCAGATATTTCGGCAGACATAAAAACCGTGCAGATTAGTTACTTTCCAAATCAGGCTCCTATGGTTCAGCCAACCTTAAGTACTGTTTTTACCGAGGCACTAAAAGATAAGTTTGTTTCACAAACCAACCTCGAAATGGTGTCGTATGATGGTGATATTGCATTTGAAGGAATGATAACCAATTACACAGTAAGCGCACAAGCATTTCAAGGAAACGAAACAGCTGCACTCAATAGACTAACAATTACCGTTAAGGTTAAATTTACAAATTCCGTTGAACCAGCTAAGAGTTTCGAATCTAGCTTTACTAGATATGCTGATTTTGAAAGTAGTCAAAGTCTTTCGAGCGTAGAAACCGACCTTATTCAACAAATAAGCGATGAGCTTATCACAGATATTTTTAATAAAGCTGTTGCAAACTGGTAAGAATGAATAGAGAACAATTCATAAAATATGCTTCCGGAGTTTCATTGCTTGATTCAAAAAGCCTTGAAGATATCAGGAATTTGCTTGATGAATTTCCTCATTTTCAGTCGGCATGGATTTTATACGCAAAAAACTTGCACTCCTTGAGAGATGTGCGGTTTGAAAGCAAGCTTAAAGTTGCCGCAGTTTATGTACCCGATCGCAGAGTGTTATCAAGAATTATCAATGGAACTTATATTCCTGGCGAAATCAACAATGAAACAGAACCTGTTCGACAATTATCTGATCATGTGTTATTGCCCGAAACTGAAGACCTGTTAGTTGTTCCAGAAACTCTTGAAGAGGCTCCAATTGTTTTTGTACCACAAGAAGAAACAATCACTGATGAGCAAGAGATAATTGTAGTTGAAACGCCACAAATCTCATCCGCAGAGGTAGAACCAGAACCTATAATAATTGCCGAGCCCGAACAATTAGTGGAAGATACAAAAGTGGAGATTATCGATGTCGTAGAGCCCATTTCTGAAACTATTGTTTCTGAGGTTGATACAATTACCGCCGAAAACGAGACCATTTCTGAAAACGAAACTGCTGATAACCCAGAATTTACATCCGTCTCGGCAGAACAAATACATACAGAGACTTCTTCTGAGGAAATACCCGACGACATTCCCGTTTCATTTTCGTCAAGTGCTTCTGAGAGAGTTTTGCAAAACATCGATGATATAAAAAGCAATAACTACGATGCAGTTGTTGAAAATAATACCGCAGAAACTGACGAAGAAAAGTTGAGGCAAATTATTAATCAAAGATTAAAAGAGCTAGGAATAAATGAGCCAGCAAAAACGATTTCTGTTCCCATTGTTGAAGAAATTATAGAAGTTAAACCAGCGACAATTACTGAGACAGCAGAAATTATTGAAATTAGCGAAATTTATACTCCTGTAAAACCCTCAGAGCCTATAGATTTTGAGTCAATTAATGAGTCAGAACTGCTTGATTTTGCCTTTGATGGCGATTTAAATGACGAAATTGGGAAAGTTTTACCAGAAAAAAGCGCAATTTCGAAGGATTTTATACCTATAACAGAACAAATTTCTGAGAAAAATAAGCCTAAAAAAGCAGAATTAATTGATAAATTTCTTGCTTCGAATCCTCGCATTGTGCCAGACAGAGAATACATATCAAACAGCACTGCTGCAATGTCTTCACTATTATCGGACGACGATGGATTATTTAGTGAAACACTAGCAAAAATATATATTAACCAAGGGCATTACGACAAGGCAATTTTAACTTATGAAAAATTATGTTTGAAATATCCCGAAAAAAATATTTACTTTGCGGGTCAAATTGAAAAAATAAAAGAATTAATAAAAAATAAAAAGAATTAGTTATGTATATCTTTTTCTCTATAATGATTATCGTGTGTGCTGTTCTACTGATTTTAATCGTTTTAGTTCAGAACAGCAAAGGTGGAGGTTTAGCTTCTGGTTTTGGTCAGGGCAACCAAGTAATGGGTGTTAAGAAAACAGCTGACTTTTTAGAAAAAGCAACTTGGACATTAGCAGGTGGATTATTGGTGTTTTGCCTATTGGCAAGTTTTTCAATTCCTGAGAGAAAAGTAAAAGCTCCAGAAGCTCAGGAACAGCCAACACAGAATACGCCTACAGCTCCTGCAGCTCCAGCAAAGTAATTACACTATTCAAAATGAATATTTGGTCAGACCTCTTTATTAGTAGGTCTGATTTTCTGTTGATGTTATGGAGATTTGATTAAATGTATTAATCCCTAACTTTCCTTTATTTACGTAATAGAATTTATACATTTTGCGTATGAATTCATAAGCTGCCCCTTCAGGGCGCATTCGTGGATGTGACTTCCAACAAGAGGCGTTGCCTCTTGTTGAATTAAATCAGACTTTCAGCCTGATTTTAAAACAACAGAAGATTTATTTCATGCAGAATACTATAAAAACACTTATGCATTATTTTGACCATTAAGGCTGAAAGCCTTATTTAATTCAAGCCCAAGCAGAGCTTGGGCTTATTAAACAAAATACCACTTTCGCCCTGACTGGGCAGCTTATTCAATTTACAATTCTTAATCGATATCCCATGAAAACTCTTTAATTTTAAATGTCAATAACGTATTTACTTTACTAGAAAAAGTCAATGTATAATCTTATAAATCAATAAAGTTAAGGAAAGTTCCGTGCAATAAAGTACAGGTTTGCAGAGTTAGGTATTATTGCATCAAACCATATCATACTCCTGATTCCTTCTTACGGGAGTGTAACCAGCATCAGAAATCAACTTTTCCATCTCGGCAAGCTCTAGAGTAAAGTTTTTTCCTGCTTGAGAAACAACATTCTCCTCGATCATAATGCTACTCATATCATTTGCTCCGCCATTTAGACAAAGCTGAGCAATATCTTTACCCATAGTCAGCCACGAAGCTTGTATATTAGGGATATTTACAAGCATAATTCTACTTATTGCAAGCATTCTTAAAAATTCATGTTTCGAAACTGGCTTTATCAATGGGAACTTTTGCAGCAACCGCGTATTATCTCCAGCCAAAGGCCAAATAGTAAAAGATATAAATCCTTTTGTATTTTGCGGCTTTTCACGTTGAACATCGCGTAATTTTTTCAAATGCAGCATTCTCTCTTCTACAGATTCTAAATGCCCAAACATCATTGTTGCCGATGTTGTAAGGCCCTTTATATGAGCAATTTTCATCACATTTAACCACTCATCGCTTGTTCCCTTGGCTGGACTTACAAGTTTTCGCACTCTATCGCTTAAAATCTCAGCACCAGCCCCAGGAAGACTGTCCAATCCGGCAGTTATAAGTACGTCGAGAGTCTTTTCGATAGAGATTTCGGCTTTTCTCGCAATAAAGGCAACTTCTGGTGGCCCTAGAGCATGTAGTTTTAAATCTGGGTATCTGTCTTTAAGTTCTTTAAAAAGCTTTACATAAAAATCAAGTCCCAAATCTGGATTCATTCCTCCCTGAAGCAAAATCTGTCTTCCACCAATGGAATATAGCTCATCAATCTTTTGAGAGTACTCATCCATTCCAAGTATATAGGAGTCGCTATCAGCTTTTTTACGACAAAAGTTACAGAATAAGCAATTAGAGAAGCAAACATTTGTCAAATTAATGTTCCTATCAACAATATAGCTAACAACATTATCTGGATGTAGTTTGCGACGAATCTGTGATGCGTAAAACATAAGATCCGACAATGAAGCCTCATTAAAAAGTAACAGCCCTTCATCAGGGCTGAGAAATTCAAAATCCAAGGCTTTGTTTAATAGACTTTTAATGTTGTTGTTATACATTTTAAAACTAGTAAACGTTGCTTATTTTCTTTAGCTTGGTTATATCGAGTAATTTAATTTTTCTACCTTGCAACTCAATAATACCTT
This sequence comes from uncultured Bacteroidales bacterium, assembly GCA_964579045.1. GTDB lineage: Bacteria > Bacteroidota > Bacteroidia > Bacteroidales > ML635J-15 > Bact-19. The sequence goes on from CAZOHR010000076.1 coordinate 5,164, forward strand.
CCGATTTAAACTCCGAAAGTAATCTTATCACAGACTCGGTGGCTGTCCCGATAATGTTTGCTAATTCTTCCCTTGTTAAGGCAATACTAACCACACCCTCATTGTTAATGCCAAATTCATCTTTCAGGTGTAGCAACACTTCTGCAAGCCTCTCTCTAACTGATTTTTGAGCGATATCTGTAATGTAATTGTTTGCAGAACCAAGTTCTCTACATGCAATCTGAAGTAATTCAATCCCGAATTCGCTATTCTCACGTAAAAGATGATATAATTCCGCTGTAGAAATATGGCAAAGCATGGAATCTTCGAGAATCTTAACACTAGTGCAAGCAGGTTCACCATTAAGAACAGAACGATATCCAATTACATCACCTTCTTTAGCAAACTTAATAATTTGTTCCTTCCCTTCTGTTCCAGTTTTATAAATCTTAAGAATCCCTTTATTGACACAATAAATGCCAGTTAAACGACTTCCTTCTTCATATAATATCTTACCTTTTTTTACATGAGAACAGACTTTATTATTGTGTAGATAATCAATCTGAGCTAGTGATAATTTTTTAAAAGTAGTTTTATATTCCTGATTACAATCTTTGCAGGAAGGTTCATCAAAGTTCTTATTCATAAACAATTAGTAATTTGATGCAAATATAACATTTCTCATTTACATGACAATTGTCATAAGTATAATTATATTGTAAACTTATCCTAATTGTTTATAAAAACGTTTTTCGCTACGTAGTTTAGTTCAATTTCACAGAATATTAATCCAATAATTATTTTTTCCAATTACCTGGATCGAGTCTCCATTCTTTTAGTAAGTTCAAATCAGCTTGGGAAACATATCCAGTTTCGATAGCCTGTTCAATCAACGCTTCGTAGTTGCTTAAAGTTTCAAGTCTTACCTCTGCAGCTTCAAAACTATCAGCAGCTTTCTTGAAATTGTAAGTAAAAATTGCTGCCATTCCAATCACTTCGCAATTAGCTTCACGAATTGCATTTACAGCACTTAAACTGCTGCCACCAGTAGAAATTAAATCTTCTATTACCAATACTTTCTGATTTGGGTCGAGTTTTCCTTCAATTTGATTTCCCATCCCATGTTCTTTTGGCTGAGAACGAACATAAACAAAAGGTTTCTGCATAACATCAGCAACCAAAGCGCCTTGAGCTATTGCTCCTGTGGCAACACCAGCAATAATATCAAAATCTCCAAATTTTTCCTTAATAACAGTCACAAAAGAGTCTCTGATAAATGTTCTAACTTCGGGATATGACAAAGTTTTTCTATTATCGCAATATATTGGTGAATACCATCCCGATGCCCATGTAAAATGATTTGCGGGCTCTAATTTAATTGCTTTAATTTGTAAAAGTTTTTCGGCGATTTGTTTTGCAATTTGTTCCATTGGTTTATGTTTAAAATATTTTACAATAATAAAATTTTACTGCTTTCCGAACATGAGTCGGACGACAATTCGTTCACAAAAATAAACTTTTTGAGCGAAGTATTAATTAAAAATGAATTGAATATTTTCCTTAATAATGAACAGTCTGCAAACCTTAATATATACGGGAAATACTTTACTTTTATTCCCGAAATTATTACAAACCGATTCAAAATTATATATGCCGCGGGTGGCGTAGTGCTAGATAAAAAGGGAAATGTGTTGTTTATTAACCGCCTAGGATATTATGATTTCCCAAAAGGAAAATTAGAACATAACGAGACCGCCGAAACAGGTGCGATACGAGAAGTCTGCGAGGAATGTGGTATTTTAGCTAGTGACCTTAGAATTGAAAGATTTCTAACCAATATTTATCACATTTACCCACTTAAGGGAAACTTTATTCTAAAGCAAACTTCATGGTTTCTAATGCATTTCTATGGCGATTACCAGCTAAAACCTCAAATCGAAGAAGACATTACCAATGTTGACTGGATGGAAAAGTCTCAATTTGATAAATTTAAAGAGGGCACATATCCATCATTAGTTGAACTTATAGAGTTTTTGTAATGCAGTTGCTAAATTAGGACAAAAGCATCTGAAAATATTGAACCGCGAATCTGTAAGTAATCAGCTAGATGTACTGCGTTGTGCTGGCGAAGTCGAAGCAGATTGAAGTGAAGATAAAACACCAAAACACTATAGTCCACGACAGGTTTTTTGCCACCATTCGCCATGGCGAACTAAAACACAAAGGTGCACGAATGGATTCTTTCTTTTTTTTGCCACCAAAACACTAAAACACTATAGTCCACGAAAGGTTTTTTGCCACTATTCGCCGCGGCGAACGAAGACACGAAGGTACACGAAAGAATTTTCTTTTTTCGTGGGTTTTTGTGCCTTTGTGCCTTTGTGGCTTTTCTTCTTTTTTGTGGGATTTTGTGATTTAGCTTCGCTGAGGGCTAAAGCCGTTTGTGGCTATTCTTCTTTTTTATTCGCATGCTGATTTCGACACTGCAATGCATCGCACGAAGGATAAAGTCTGTGATCATGGTTCTCTTTATAAAAAGAATACTAAGTGTAGACGATTTTATTTACTTCTTTTCTTCTTCAGTTCCTCCAACAATTTTGAAGAAATAAGTTTCAAAGTTTTCGGATGGCGATGGTGCAGGCGACATAATCAGAGCACCAAAAGTATCAATTAGAAAATAAGTGGGGTACGAACTAACTTTATATGTACTTATCACCTGCGAGTTTATTTCGGTAAATAAAAAATCCCATTTAAATTCATTTTCCTGTATAAATAGCTTTGCCGCTTCTTTATCCTCATCTGTGAGAATAGTTATAAATATACAAACCCCTTTATATCTCTCATAAAGGTTTTTCATCAAATCAAATTCTATTTGTGAAGTATATGTTGTTGTATTTGCAAAGTGAAGATACACATATTTACCTCTGCAATCGAGCAACTTTTTAATATTTCCAGAAGTATCAGGCAATTCGAATGGGGGCGCCACTGTTCCCTTTGCCATACTCAAAGAATTATCAGCAATGTTCTGTGCAATTTTTTGATGCATAGGAAACTTCGTTGACAAATGAACTGAATCTAAAGTAAGCAGTAATGGCAACCATGGTAGATTTTTATTTGCAAAAGCATCATTTAGTCCTTTTAGAATCACCAATTCACGAAACTGAGGAGTTTTAAATTCGATATGCTGATTCAACATTTTCTTTAGCCTGCTTATGCTATGACCGTAATTTATTATCGCATATAGCATAGCTCCGTTTGGTCCTGTCAGATATTTATCAAAATAATCAGAATAAATATTGTTGAACAAGTCCATATATGCAGGATTGTCGTAGAGAACAGGTTGTTTGGTGTAGTAAGCATAAACTAATGCTGTTTCGTATTGTTTTTGAGTGGCCACATTTTTTAGGGCTGCGATTCGATATCGTTTATACTCGTTAAAGTACCGATTTGTAGTGTCCTTATAGCGAATGCTAATATTTGTAATAAATGTGTCAACATCCGATTGCAAGCCACCTGCATATATGTCGAGATAGTTAATGTCAAGATAACGGGAATAGTAGTAATCGAAATCAATAATCAGATAATTAAGATCTGTTTTATTCATGTTTTTAATCCCAATATGCACCTCTGTAGGAGTAAAAAATGGATTAAAAATATCCTTTTCGTCTTTCTCGTCAAATTCTGGAAGTATCAGTTCGTAAGAGCCTCCTGGTTCGGCATAAAAATAAGCATGGTAAACGCCAAAATCGCCGAAAACATAAGTGATGTCATCAAAATTTACCGAAGTGTCAAAATCACCATTTGCATCGATATTAAGTGTAAATACTTGCTCTTTTACAAATGTTATTCTGTCGGAATATTTATAAAATATGAGTTCATTCCCTGCATATTCCTTTGCATTACCAAATACTCGCACTAAAGCACCTTGAGCAGTAAATGCAAAAACAACAAATAGTATTACAATATATCTTTTCAAAATCTCCGTTTTTTCTGGTGCAAATTTATTTCTTTTTGGCAATACTACAATAACTGAAATTAAAGAGTTTTTATTGTTGGCTGATTGCTTACTAGGTTAGACAACCATATTTGCTTAAGATAAGATATTACATGCGGCGTAAAAACGTAATCGGGAATCGGTGCTTTCGACAAGTTCAAGCACCAAATACTAATTACAAAAGGTATAACAAGCAGAAAAATTCAAATAATTAAAGCGCAGAGTAGGTTAATTAAGATTTGCTCTTCGCTTTTTTTACGCTATTTTTACCTGCAATCAAATAATCAACAGAGTATTTTCCAGCACCTGTAAAAATAAAACCAATAAAAATTGCGAGGTAAACAAATGCCAATTCCTTTGTAGCAAAAGGATCTTTAGCGTGTACGGCAAATGCTGCAACGGCCATCGCTATCGTCAAAGGAATTGCCGAAAATCTAGTTCCGAAACCCACGATAATAAAAATGGAACAGAAAAATTCCGCGAAAACAATAAGCATAAACGATACCTGTGAACCTAAACCTATCGGGTCGGGAAACATTATCTCCTGACCAGAAATTAACATCTGAAATTTTGGAAGCCCGTGCGTGAGCATAAACGCAGCAGCGACAATCCTAAAAACCAAAAGCCAAACATTGACAAGTCCATCATTATATTTTGTAGTAAACAATTTCCTGATATTCATAATAATAATTTTAAAATTCTATTATGTAATAACCAATTATAACTTTCAATTGTTTTGAAAATAGTTAGTTACTAAAAATCTGCTCTTCTTCCGAAAAATCGAGCTTAGGTTGTTCTGTTTTTAAGATTTCGATTTGAGATAACATACTTGCACAAAATTTTCTATGTTCATCGGTATCGGGATTAAATACTCTGTGCTTTGAAGCTGTAATTATCTTTTCTATTTTTTTATTTAGCTCGGTAGTTTGTTTGTTAAAAAAAGCCTCCGAGAACTTTTCCCAAATGTATTCAATTGCTACACTTGAAGGATGAAGCATGTCGTCGGCAAAAAAGCGATAATCGCGAAGTTCGTCCATCACAATTTCGTATGCCGGAAAATAAAACAGATTTGAATTATTCTCAACCAGTTCTTTTACTGCAAGCAATAATGCTGCTTTACTTTGCTGGTTATTTATAGCTCCATCTTTAAGGTGCCTTACTGGGCTAATAGTGAAAATAATTTTTAAATTTGGGTTTACAACATTTAGTTGACTGATAATATTTTGCCACACTTCAATGGTTTCTTCTGACTTTACAAATCGCCTATTGAAAATATTAGCAGGAAGTTTATGACAATTTGTAACCGTTTTTCCTGTCTCTGCTAATTCATAAATATATGATGTCCCAAATGTGACAAACAAAAAAGATGCAGTTTTCAATGCAATGTTCAAATCAGAAATGGCAGTGTTTACTTTATAACAAGTATCAATAGCTGTTAACTCCGAAAACTGACTGTGGAAATTAAAATGATTCCATATCCCATTTGCAAAAAACAAGCCCTCTGGCACAATCTGTTGCTTGCTTAGTCCGAGTTTTAGAGAATCGGCAATTGAAATTGGATTGTAATGTATCCCTGTAGGGTTTACGAGTGTTTGTACTTTTGCCAAACGCATCTTTTCTCCAATATTATTGGCAAAGCAAGAGCCTGTAAAAATACAGGAGTGATTATGGTTTATTTTAAATCCAAAATCAGGAATCTCAACAATCGTTCTAAAGTTCATTCTTTTATATTTTGTTCTTTTTCTGAATAAAATTAGTAATAGTCTTATGTTCTAATGTTCCTCTGTTCTGTTGTTCTAATGTTCTAATGTTCAAATGTTCTATTGTTCTATTGTTCAAATGTTCTATTGTTCTATTGTTCTATTAACTTCGTTGAGCTCGCAAGCTCGGTTGTTCTATTGCGATGCGGTGAGCTTTTCGTCGAACCGTTCTTCTGTTTGTTAATCCGCGCTTTCAGCGCTCAAACGGTATTTATGTCTATCAACCTGATGCTCCGCAACAGGTTGAAATAAATCAGACTTTCAGCCTGATTTTCATGCAGAATCTTTTACCAAGCACCAACAATTCTTACGCTTCGTTTACTCAGCGCATCGCTTCTATTGTTCTAACTTCTTCTGTTCTTCTGTTTCCGCTGCAGCGGACTCTTCTGTTCTAATATTTTTTTTATTCACTACGTGGAATTTTAGCATTCTGCACAAATTTCTCTTTAGTTCAGCAGTATACCCCTACCAACTACTACTACCAACTATCCCGATAAAACAGAAATTGCATAAAATCTAATCAAAATTATAATTTACCGTTTTATCTTCCTCTCAAAATAAGATTGCAATGCAATTTCTTATTTTATCGAGGATCCTCGAAGAATAACAAAAATCGTAGATTTTTTATTCTTCGGGACCAACTACTACTACCAACTCCCAACATCCCCTACACTTTCAAATGTATATATTTAATAATCAAGTAATCCTCTATGCCATATTTGGACCCTTCTCTGCCGAATCCAGATTCTTTTACCCCACCAAATGGAATATAAGCTGAAGAAATAATTCCGGAATTAACGCCAACAATTCCGTACTCTAAGCTCTCGGCAACTTTCCAAATATTATTCATATTATTTGAATAAAAGTAGCTCGCCAGTCCGCTTTTAGTATCATTTGCCAATCGAATAACTTCATCTACATCATCGAATTCAATTATTGACAAAACAGGCCCAAAAATCTCGGTACAGAATAGTTTCATTTCACAAGAAATATTACGAACAATTGTAGGCTCAAAGAAATTATTGCCTAAAGAATGACGATGTCCGCCCAACACAATTTTAGCTCCTTTACTATTGGCGTCGTCAATTAGTAATTCTATTTTTTTAATTGCTTCCTGATTAATTAGAGGACCAATTTCACTGTCTTCAAAACCATTTCCGACGCGCAATTCTTTAACCCTTAACATGAGTTTGGAAATAAAGTCATCTACAATTGTTTTTTGCACGAAAACCCTATTTGGACAAACACAAGTTTGACCCGCATTTCTAAATTTGGAATCAACCAAGCCATTAATTGCATTATCAATATTTGCATCATCAAAAACTATAAAAGGAGCATTCCCACCAAGTTCTAATGTTACCTTTTTAAGTGTTTCGGCAGACTTTCTCATTAACAATTTACCAACCTCTGTGGAGCCAGTAAAACTTATTTTCTTTACTTTACTACTTCCAGTTAGGACATTTCCTATCATTTCAGGAACTCCTGTGACAAAATTTAGTACCCCTTTTGGTATTCCAGCACGAATTGAGAGTTCGGCAATTGCAAATGCAGTTAATGGTGTTGATTCATCAGGCTTTATAACACATGTACACCCACAGGCTATCGCAGGAGCAATTTTTCGAATCATCATTGCACAAGGAAAGTTCCATGGTGTAATTATTCCAACAACTCCAATTGGTTGTTTTATTATTAAAACTTTAGTGTCTTTAAATGGTGATGGGATAATATCTCCTGCAATTCTTTTAGCCTCTTCTAAATAAAATTCAATATAAGATGCCGAATACTTAATCTCCCCAACAGCTTCTTTAAATGGTTTGCCTTGTTCTAAAACCATAATTGTGGCAAGATCATCAATATTCTCTAAAATCAAATCGTGCCATTTTCGTAAAAAGCTCGATCTTTCAGAGGCAAGTAGATTTCTCCAATCATCAAAAGCCTCATAAGCACAATCAATCGCTTCAACTATCTGATTTTCTGCTAGACTTGGAACACTAGCAATTACTTCTTGATTAAATGGATTTGAAACATCTATTCGATTTTCATTTGTTGATTTTACCCATTGTCCTCCAATTAAACAACTGTCTTTGATTAAAGCTTTATCTTTTATTTTTGTATTCATCTTTTAAGTTTAGTTTAAAACTAGTTGCATCAAAGTTAATTAATTATTGTATTAAACTCAGCAAATTTACAGCAAAGTTGACAATGTTCCAA
>CAZOHR010000077.1:0-12949 GCA_964579045.1 uncultured Bacteroidales bacterium
TATTTTGTTAATAATAAAAAAAATACTACTTTTGCAGCGCTTTTGGGGTTAATACATGCAGGGGATTACACAAAGTCCCCTGTTTTATTAGAATATAATGATAAATAAATTAGACATAGAGAACATTTGCAAAACTGCATTGACGGATAGTCAGTTCATTGTTGAGGTAAAGGTAAGCCGCACCAATGATGTTATTGTTAGCATAGATGATTTCGAAGGTTTATCAATTGAAGAGTGTAAAAGAATAAGCAGGGTTATTGAGTCTCATTTTGACAGAGAAGTTGAAGACTATTCTCTAGAGTTAGGTTCTCCTGGATTATCAAACCCTTTTAAAGTAATTGAGCAATACATTAAATACCTCAATAAAGAAGTTGAATGTATTACTATTGACGGCGAGAAAACCACCGGAACATTACTGGTAGCAGAAGCCTCGCATATTGTTATTGGTCGCACTTATACCAAGAAGATCGAAAACAAAAGGCAAACAGTAAATGATGAGACAAAGATTAATTTTAGTGATATCAAATCAACAAGAAGTGTAATTTCTTTTAAGTAAAATTTTTAATTAACGAGATTATGGAGCTGCATAATAACCTGATAGACACCTTTGCGGAATTTAAAGAACTGAAAAGTATTGACCGCCCAACGATGATTGGCGTGTTGAAAGATGTTTTTATTTCAACCCTCACCAAACTTTTCGGCGAAGACAGTAAATTTGACGTGATCGTTAATGATACCAAGGGTGATGTCGAAATCTGGCGTTCGAGAGTAGTAATTGACGATAGTGAATTTACTGATCCTTACACACAGATTCCTTTATCAGAAGCAAGAAAAATAGACGAAGATTTTGAACCAGGCGAAGAGTATTCAGACGAAATTAAACTCGAAGACTTTGGCAGACGTGCAATTCTTGCATTGAAACAAAACCTTCAAGCTAAGATTCTTGAAAGAGAAAAAGACAATATCTATCTTAAGTATAAAGACAGAGTAGGAGAAATTATTACTGGTGAAATTTATCAAATTTGGAAACGTGAACTATTGGTTCTTGATGACGAGGGTACTGAGTTGATTTTACCAAAAAGTGAACAAATTCCTAACGATAGATATAGAAAAGGTGACACTCTCAGAGCAGTTGTTTTAAGCGTAGAATTAAAAAATGGTACTCCTGCGATAAAACTATCGAGAACTTCTCCTCTATTCCTTGAGAGATTGTTCGAGCTCGAAATTCCTGAGATTCTAGACGGTTTGATTACAATCAAGAAAATCGTTCGAGTTCCTGGCGAAAGAGCAAATGTTGCTGTAGAATCTTACGACGAAAGAGTAGATCCTGTAGGAGCATGTGTTGGTATGAAAGGTAGTCGTATTCATGGTATCGTTCGCGAATTACACAATGAAAATATTGACATTATCAACTTTACAAACAATTTGCAGCTGTTTATTCAGCGTGCCTTAAGCCCAGCAAAGATAACATCCATTAAAATTAAACAGGACGAGAAACGTGCAGACGTATATTTAAATCCTGATCAGGTTTCGCTTGCTATCGGCAAGGGCGGATTGAATATCAAATTAGCTAGTCAATTAGTTGGCATGACAATAGATGTTTACCGCGAAATGGATGAGGGAGAAGATGATGTTGCTCTTGACGAATTCACTGACGAAATCGAATCATGGGTAATTGAAGAATTGAAGGCTATTGGTTGTGATACAGCTCGTAGTGTTCTTGACTTGAGTGCTGAAGAACTTATCAAGAGAACAGATCTTGAAGAAGAGACAATTCTTGATGTTTTAAGTGTCTTAAAATCAGAATTTGAATAGGAAGAATTTTATTGAATAATTTATATATTTTATGACTTCAGAGAGTAAACCAATAAGACTTAGTAATGTAGCCAGAGAACTTAATGTTGGTACTGCCACCATTATTGAGTTTTTGGCCAAAAAAGGTTACACGGTTGAGAACAATCCGAATGCAAAAGTTCCATTTGAATGCATGGATATTCTCGATGAAGAATTTAAAGAGTCGAAGTCTTTAAAAGAAAAAGCTATTAAAAACACCGAAAAAGCCAGAGAGACGAAAGAGATTAACATCTCGATTGAAAAGCAGGCAAAAGCGGCAGAAGTTACTATGGCTATCATAGAAACGGAAGAAGCGCCGGTTGTAAAATCAGAACCTCAAGCTGCTGTTCAAGCTGAGCAAATGCCAGAACCGGTTATAGAGGTAGCTAAGGAAATGGTTAAGGCAGAGACCATTAAAGCAAAACATGAAATCACCCCAATTTTAAAAGAAGAAGGTGACGAAGAAAGCGAAGACGGTCCAAAAGTTTTAGGCACAATAAATCTGGATGAAATAAATCAGAAAACACGACCAAAACGTAAGTCTAAAGCTGAAAAAGAAGCAGAGCGAAAAGTTAAAGACGACGAAATAAAATCTGCAAAAGAAGAGCAGAAGAAAACACGCGAACAAGAAAAGGCTGCAAAAATCATAAAACCAGTAATAACTCAAGAAGTTGAGATAACTGCTCCAAAAGAATTAAAGAAGGTAGAAAGACCAGAGCCTGTACAAAATCAGGACCCTAAGGTTTTCGAAGCTACTGACAATACAGATACTGAAAGGGTTTCAGAATTTATTGAAACAAAAATCATAAAACTAACTGGCCCTAATGTTGTTGGAAAAATTGATATAGACAATTATCTAAAGAAACAGGTAGAGTCTGACAAAAAGAAGATTATTGCAAAAGAAGAACGTCAGAAAATTCGCGATAAAGAGAAAGAAGAACGGAAATCGAAGAGAAAACGTATTCATAAAGTTAAAGTAAACATCGAAAGTCCTGCTGCAAAAGTTCTCGACGGCAAGAAAAAGAAACTTACGAAGAAACCTCTTAAAGTTGCAAGACCTGAGGTTGCAGAAGAAGACGTTCAAAAACAGATTAAAGAAACATTAGCAAGACTAACTACTCCAAAACAAAAATCAAAAACTTCTAAACACAGACGCGACAAACGAGAATTAGGCTCATTGAAACGTCAGGAAGAGTTTGATAAACTTGAATCGGAAAAGAATATTATTAAAGTAACGGAATTTGTTTCTGTAAGTGAGCTTTCAGCTATGATGGATGTTCCGGTAACTACTCTTATTGCGACTTGTATGAGTTTAGGTTTGTTTGTTTCTATAAACCAACGTCTCGATGCAGAAACAATGGCCTTAGTTGCCGACGAATATGGATTCGCAGTTGAGTTTGTTAGTGCCGAAGTTCTTAACGAAATTGAAGAGGCTGCAGACAATCCTGAGGATTTATTACCACGACCTCCAATTGTGACAGTAATGGGACATGTTGACCATGGTAAAACAAAACTTCTCGACATGGTAAGAAATACCAATGTTGTTGATGGAGAAGCTGGAGGTATTACTCAGCATATTGGTGCTTATTCAGTAACTCTTGAAGGTGGACGTCAGATTACTTTCCTCGATACTCCTGGTCACGAAGCATTTACCGCTATGCGTGCCAGAGGAGCTCAAGTTACTGACGTTGCAATTATTATTATTGCTGCAGACGACAACATCATGCCTCAAACAATAGAAGCTATAAATCACGCAAGTGCTGCTGGCGTTCCAATGGTATTTGCAATAAATAAAATTGATAAGCCTTCTGCTAATCCAGAAAAGATTAAAGAATCGCTTGCTCAAATGAACTATCTAGTAGAAGATTGGGGCGGAAAATATCAATCTCAAGAGATTTCAGCAAAAGCTGGTATTAACATTCCTGAGTTACTTGAAAAAGTTTTACTCGAGGCCGAAATATTGGAGCTTACAGCTAATCCTAATAAAAATGCGGTTGGAACAGTTATAGAATCTACACTTGATAAAGGTAGAGGATATGTTGCAACACTTATTGTTCAGAGTGGAACATTAAAAGTTGGTGACATCCTTCTCGCTGGTTGTCAGACAGGTAGAGTAAAGGCTATGTACAATGAGAGAGGCCAAAAGCTAACTTCAGCGCCACCATCTACACCTGTTGTAGTTCTCGGTCTTAACGGAGCACCACAGGCTGGAGATAAATTTAATGTCATGGACACTGACCACGAAGCTCGCAATCTTGCTGGCAAACGTATGCAATTACAGCGTGAACAAGGTCTTAGAACACAGAAACATATTACACTTGACGAAATCGGACGTCGACTTGCATTGGGTAACTTTAACGAAATCAATATTATTGTTAAGGGTGACGTTGATGGTTCAATTGAAGCTTTATCAGATTCATTAATCAAGTTGTCAACTGAAAACTTCGCAGTAAACATTATTCATAAGGCGGTAGGTCAGATTTCCGAATCTGATGTTATGTTGGCCGCAGCTTCTAATGCAATTATTGTGGGATTCCAGGTAAGGCCTTCAAGCTATGCACGCAAACTTGCAGAAAAAGAAGAAATTGAAATCAGACTTTACTCGATTATTTACGACGCTATCAACGAAATCAAAGATGCGATGGAAGGTATGCTTTCACCAACAGTTAAAGAAACTATCACTGGCTCATGCGAAATCCGCGAAGTCTTTAAGATTACAAAGGTTGGTACAATTGCCGGATGTCTTGTTACAGATGGAAAAATATACAAGAAATCGAGAGTGCGCATTATCCGCGACGGTATCGTTATTTACACTGGCGAACTCGGCAGCTTGAAACGTTTCAAAGACGAAGTTAAGGACGTTGGTTCTGGTCTTGAATGTGGTTTAAATATTGACAAATTTAACGACATAAAAGTTGGCGATATTGTTGAAGCATTTGACGAAACCGAAGTTAAAGGCGTACTCTAATCCTTTTCGGGCGGATGCTAAAAATCGGCAATACTGAGTTTTGTGCAAACCCGATTTTTCTTGCACCGATGGAGGATATTACTGATCCTTCTTTTCGGTACATGTGCAAGAAATTTGGTGCAGATTTAATGTTCACCGAGTTTATTTCGTCAGATGGATTAATCCGTGATGCTCGAAAATCTCTGCAAAAATTAAACATTTACGACTATGAACGCCCTGTAGGAATTCAGATATATGGTCATATTCCCGAAGCAATGGAACGGGCTGCAATTATGGTAAATGAGGCAAATACTGACTTACTCGACATCAATTATGGCTGTCCGGTAAAAAAGATTGCAACAAGAGGTGCGGGTTCTGGTATGATGCGAAACCTACCTCTAATGAAAGAAATTACCGAAAGAGTTGTTCGTGCTTCAAAATTTCCAGTTACCGCAAAAACCCGCCTTGGCTGGGATAGCGAATCGCTCAACGTTGAAGAAGTTGCATTCTTACTACAAGATTGTGGTATTAAGGCACTCACAATTCATGGTAGAACTAGAGCCCAAATGTACAAGGGTGAGGCGGATTGGTCTCTTATTGGAAAAATAAAAAATAATCCTGCCATAAAAATCCCAATTATAGGTAATGGTGATGTAACCAGCGGCAAGATTGCAGCCGAAAACTTCGATAAATATGGTGTTGATGCTATTATGGTAGGCCGAGCAGCAGTAGGAAAACCTTGGATTTTTAAAGAAATAAAACACTATCTTCAAACAGGAATTGAATTACCTCGACCAGGAGTACTGGAACGAGTAGCATATGCAAGAGAACATCTCCAAAAATCTATAGAGTATAAAGAAGACAAAAGGGGTGTTTATGAAATGCGTCGCCATTTTGCATTGTATTTTAAATGTATTCCCGATTTTAAAGAAACTAAGCTTAAATTGCTTACAGCACCCGAAGTTGAAGACATTATTAAAATTTTGAATTATATCGAAGAGCGTTTTGGACATATCGACTCCGATTCACTTCTGCCAGAAAACCATAATTAATTCTTTACAATTATTAATTGCTTCAGTCTTTTTTAGGAATCACACAATTTTTTACAAATACTAAAGTTTGAAAATTGTTAAACAGTTTTCACATCTTTTGTGTAAGTTTGTATCGTTAAACATTAAAAACTTAAGACTATGTTTTCAGGCATTGTAGAAGAAACAGCAAAAATCGTAAAAATCGAGCAGGACAGAACAAACTATCACTTTTACCTCACTTGTTCGTTTGCAGACAAATTAAAAATTGATCAGAGTGTTGCTCACAATGGAGTCTGCCTCACAGTTGTTGAGATTGACAAAACCGCAAAAATCTATAAAGTAACCGCAGTTCAAGAAACTCTTGACAAGTCGAATATGGGTCATCTTGTTGCTGGTGACAAAGTAAATGTTGAGCGTAGTATGACTATGGACAAGCTCCTCGACGGACACATGGTTCAAGGACATGTTGACCAAACTGCTACTTGCACCGAAGTAAAAGAATCGGATGGAAGCTGGTATTTTACTTTCCAATACGACAAATCGAAAGGGAACATTACAGTTGAAAAAGGCTCTGTTTCTGTTAATGGGGTTAGTTTAACTGTTGTAAACTCGAAAGACGATAAATTTTCGGTAGCAATCATTCCTTTTACTTATGAAGTAACCAATTTTCATACTTTTAAAGTAGGATCTGTTGTTAACCTCGAATTCGACATAATCGGAAAATACATTCAGAAAATTATGGCTGGATACCTTCAGAACAAACAATAATCTGAATATTGGTGCTTTTAGTGCCGAAACAAATTGCAATTGAAGTTAAAAAAATATATAACCAACGTTAGATCTTTACAATTTTTTCAGATTGTCAGATTTGGCATTCTCTTACTTATCAGCATAATCTTCACAAAAAGTAAGCTGGGAATAGGCGAAATTGGAGTTTATGAAACATTTCTACTTATTGCTGGCAGTGTTAGTTTTTTCTGGATAGGAGGAATGCTTCAATCTCTTCTAGCAGTTTTTCGAAGTAGCAATTCCTATGGTAAAAACGAAAAGAACCCCATCCTTTTCAATATTTTCTTGCTTTTTTGTCTTATAAGTTTTCTTTCAGCATTATTGGTATATTTTTCCCAAAGTTTGATTTCTTCATTTTTTAGCTTAAACGGAAATCAAATTCCATACATGAAAATATTGTTCATGTACATTGTTGTTTCTGGGCCAGTTAATTTGGTTGAGTATCTTTACCTTTTAAAAAACAAGCCAATTCATTTAGGTATTTACGGAGTTATCACATTCTCGTTACAACTATTATGTGTAACACTTCCTGTTCTATTAGGCTACGACCTTGGCTATGGTTTATATGGATTGGTATTTGTCAATTCATTGCGGTTTATATGGTTAGCTATTTTAGTCTATAAACACTCTGAGATTAAGATTTCATTTAGTTTTCTTAAAGAATTTATCTGGCTGTCGTTTCCGTTGATAATTAGCTTACTTTTAAGCGGCAGTGCACAGTATATTGATGGATTTTTAGTTTCTTTTAAGTATGATGAAGCTACACTCGCTGTTTTTAGATATGGTGCCAGAGAATTGCCATTCTTTGTTTTACTACTCGATGCTTTTGGAAATGCAATAACTCCAATGTTCTCTGAAACCGAAAACAGAATAGCTGCTTTTGCTGAACTCAAGCGAGGTACCGCCCGACTTATGCATTGGATGTTTCCAGCTGCTATTCTTCTGGTTTTTACCAGCAAATTTTTATTTCCGATTATTTTCAATAGTTATTTCGAAGAAAGTGCAATCATCTTCAATATTTATATCTTAATAATGATAACCCGATTCCTGTTCACACGAATAGTACTTATTGGAATAAAAGACACCAAACCTATTTTCTTTTCCTCGCTAATTGAAATAATCATCAATATTGTATTAAGCCTTGTCCTTATCAACGTATGGGGAATTGCGGGTGTTGCCATAGCAACAGTTGTTTCATATCTTATTGAAAAAGCTTATCTAGTAATTCATTTAAAAACACAACATAATATTTCACCTCAGGACTACTTAAATGTTAAAGTCTACTCTATTTATTCAATTGCTTTAATTGCATCTTTTTTATTAAGTTTGTTATTATAAAATCTACACGGTTACATGTTCGAATTAATTCTAAAAGGCAATCCGACATACTCTTGGACAAAGGAAGACAACTTTTGTTTCATTGGATTTTTATATGGCCGCGATGGTAAAACATTGAGAGGAAAAGAGGCTGCAAACTTGCTTAACGGACTATATGCGAACTCATCTGACCCTAAGAAAGCAACATCTGAAGTAAATGGAATATATAGCTATTTGCGCATCTATGACAATAAGCTAACGATATCTTCTGACATAGTAAACTTTTTACCAATATTCTATTTGCGACACGAGCAAAAATGGATTGTAAGCGATAACTGGAATAGCTTAATTGAATTTAAAAAAGGACTATCTCCAAATCATCTGGCAGCTCCTGGTTTTTTATCAGCAGGATTTGTATGTGGCAATAAAACTTTAGATTCTGACATTTTCAAAACCCGAGCTGGTAGCATTATAAATTTATACCACGACGGAAAAACTGAAACTTTAACTGATTTTAATTTCCTTCCTGAAAACTTCTCATCTAAGGCATATGAATCGCTTATTGACGAAGCTGAAGAATGCTTTTTAGAAGCAGGAAAAAGAATGATTTCATTCCTAAATGGAAGAACAGCTATGCTACCTCTTAGTGGAGGTTTCGACTCTCGAATGATTGCTTGCATATTAAAAAGATTGGGATATCAGAATGTAATCTGCTTTACTTATGGTAAAAAGACAATAGAAGTAGAAATGAGCCGAAAAGTTGCCGAAGCTCTTAACTACAAATGGCATTATATCGATTATTCCAATATTGAGTATAAATCATATACGCGGGATGCCAAATTCAAAGAATATGTGTCGAATTATTCTAACGGCTACTCCATGTTCTATCTTCAGGAATATTTTGCCATGCGTGAATTGATAAAAGATAATCTTATCCCTGCCGATTCTGTTTTTTTACCAGGCCATTCAGGCGATTATCTAGGGGGAAGTTATGTTAAAAAAACGGCAGCAACATCTACTTATAATCACAAATTAGCTCCTTTTCTTGAATCAAAGTATTTTTTCTTTAAACGACAAACTGGAACCAAACAAGAAATTCTACGCAATGAAATAAGTGAAACACTTAAGGGGTATCCTTCCGAAAACCTTTTCTCAAGACATTTTAATCCGTATGTTGAAGACTGGGATATTAAAGAGAAACTGTCGAAATTTATTTTCCGTTCATCATATGTTTTTACGCATTTTGGATTTGAGCATATCTTCCCCTTATGGGATCGTCAACTAGTTACATTCTTTCGTTCTTTGCCTTTTGAATTCAGGTCTGGCAAAAAATTATATGATAAAACTGCTACAGAAAGATTTTTTATTCCTCTAGGAGTATCTTTCAAAGACGCCGAAATACGTCGTAGTTCACTATATGTCAAATATCAACAACTTAAGGATATAACTAGAAATGCATTTCCTTGGCCACTAGTTCTTAAGCGAATGATTAAAAATGATTGGCTAAATTATTATGGATTTACTAGGGAAATGGAAGCTGATTTAGTTTTAAGAAGACATAAACCTCTCAAAAAATATAAATTGTTTACCGCAATAATTTGCCGTTGGTATCTGTACTTTATAGGATTTCCAATAGAAAAATATTAATTCATTTTCAGCTTTCTTCCGCCTTTAATTACATTGAGAGCCGTATCAATTACTGGGTCTATTGAATTGGTGATTTCATAAAATGAAGAATCTCCAAGGACTTGTCTAGCAATATATGCATAAACATTATTCTTTATGTACTTGCCCGAGATATTAACATCCGACTGACGAACGTTAATGCCAGAGGCCGAAACATACTGCCAGAATTTTTGCATTACTCCTTCATTTTCTAGGTAAACAATTAGTGCCGAAGTTGTCTTTAATTTATTGAGTGTTTGCCTATTATTATCAACATACTCTATTGAGAAAGTATATTCAAGTCCCTTTTTGCTGATTTCGCTGTATAGTCTTGAATAACCAGTTGTATCGATAGGCACAAAAATATCGGGCATAATTCCACCACCACCATATACTGGACGACCATTTACAGTCTTAAAAATCAATGAATCGTCGAGTTCGATACTGTCTTCCTCCAGAAATTCTCCATGTAAATACCTATTGTAAATATCGGCGTAATATTCATCAAGTCCGTTTTCGTAGGACTTCTGGATGCATCTGCCCGAAGGAGTGTAATATCTCGAAGTTGTCATCCTTATAATGGAACCATCATCAAATGTGGTAGATTCCTGCACTAGTCCTTTACCAAATGAACGACGACCAATAATGAACCCCCTATCATTGTCCTGAATTGCGCCAGCAAGAATCTCGGCAGCAGATGCAGAAAACTCATCAATTAGTACAACAATATCTATATCAATGCATGAACTCCTTTTGGTTGTTGCACTAATAACCTTTTTACCTCTTGCTCTTCCTTGAGTATAAACAATCATCTTTCCATTTTCGAGGAACTCATCAACAATATCGGTTGCAGAATTTAGATATCCTCCCGAATTATTTCGCAAATCAATAATTACAGAAGTTATACCTTCCTTCTTCATGGTAAAAACTGCGTCGATAAACTGCGTATGTGTATTTCGTGAAAAACTTGTAATCTTAATATAACCTATTTTGTTGGTAATTTTATAAAATGCATCAACACTTCGAAGAGGGATTTCGCCTCTCTGTATTTTTATAGGAATGAGTTCTTTTAATCCTCTACGGAAAATCTTAAGCGTAACAATTGTACCACCTGGCCCTTTAAGTTTCCCCATTACTTCATCGTTGGTAATCCCCTTGCCCGCAATGATAGTATCATTAACAAAAACAATTCTATCGCCAGCTCTAAGCCCTGATTTTTCGGATGGCCCACCTTTAATTACATTTACAACCAAAACGGTATCGCGAAAAATATTAAACTGTATGCCGATTCCTTCAAAGTTTCCTTCCAGTTCCTCTTCCATCCCCTTTGCTTCTTCGGGAGTAAAATAAACTGTGTGCGGGTCGAGCGCTTCGAGAAATTTAGGAATTGCTATTTCACACAACTCCTCACGAGTAACCTCATCAACATATTCGCTTGCAACATAGTCGATTACCATGTTAAGTTTATCCTTTTCTGGAGAAATTAATATGCTGTGATCAGTATTACTTTTATTGAAGACCTCCGCAATTAGAATTCCCGTAATAACCGATAGGGAGATTACTACTGGCAGAATTATTGCGAAATGATTATTGTTATATTCCTTCATCTTCGGATAAATTTACAACTTCTATATTTGCCCTCTCCAACAAAGCCAAACCATCGGTATTGTGATATTTATTAAGATAGACAACCCTCTTTATGCCTGATTGAATAATAAGTTTGGAACACTCAATGCAAGGAGATGTTGTTACATAAAGAGTTGCTCCCATGCTATTATTTCCAGACTTGGCAACTCTTGTAATAGCATTTGCCTCGCCATGCAAAACATAAGCTTTGGTAATATTATTCTCATCTTCACACTCGTTTTCGAACCCCTCAGGAGTGCCATTAAATCCATCGGAGATAATCATCTTATCTTTAACTATCAGTGCTCCTACCCTGCGACGTTTGCAGTAGGAGTTTTTTGACCATACAGAAGCCATTTCGAGATAGTGTTTGTCGAATTGTTTTTGTTTTACAGAACTGGTCAAATTCATCATAGCCTTAATATTAAAAAAAATCCCTCCGCTAGGGAGGGAGTACCCGGGGCCGGGGTCGAACCGGCACTCCAGTGAAGGAACTGGTGTTTGAGACCAGCGCGTCTACCGATTCCGCCACCCGGGCTAGTGGATGCAAAGATAATATTTTTTTTTATCTGCAAACGAATTTTTATTTTTTCTAAAATTTTACGAATTCTGTGCAAAATATAGATATACAACCAGGTTGCAATAGTGATCTTTAATATTGTCTCTAAATAATATAATTGATGTTAGCGATTCGATGGTTTTTCATAAGACAGTTTCATTGTCTTGCATATACTATTTATTCCTTGCAGACAATACCAACTCTTTGATATTAAGGGATAATTGCTTGTCTTGAAATTCTCGCTCAATATCAATTGGCAGATTAGCAAGCTTTATCGCTTTTATTGCATATTCGGCTGCTCGCAATGAATGGTCTGCCATATGTGCTGTTGCAACTGCATGTCCTATTGAACGAGCTACTGCAATTTCAATTGGATTTGTAAATCCTCTAGCAACTGCTATTACTTCTATCGATGCTTTTCTTGCTTCACCCACCGATACATTATCTAGTGCCCATTCATTTGCAATATTTATCGCGGAAGTCAACCTTTCGTCAATACTACCTAAAGTTTGAATCATTACACTTTCTACACATTTACAAGCCCATAGAATTAGTTGTTTATGCTGGTCTTTTGTCATAGTCCCACCACGATGCGCTACTACAAATCGTTTATCTCTCATTTTTGCACGATATCTTTTGCTATGTCGCATTTTTCACAAATGGAGCAATGGCTCTATCGTAGATACCATGCACATAAGCAATAAGCATCCCGTAATTTGTTACAGGAACCCCAGCATCAACTGCTGGTTTTAGTCGGCTAATTATCTGTTTGCGAGTAATTACACAACCACCACATTGCACAACCAAGGCATAATCACGAATATTGCCTGGCACAATATCAAGTCCTGAAACCACAACATACTCAAGTTTTTTCCCAGTAAAATTACCCAACCATCTTGGAATTTTAAACCTTCCAATATCGTCACAGGCCACATGATGGCTACAAGATTCCAATATCAAAACCTTATCTCCCTCCTTTAGCTGAGAAATCTTGGGCGTTCCAATTAGATAATTTTCGAAATCGCCCTTATGTTTTGCGAGCATAACGGAAAATCCAGTTAGCATAATTTCTTTAGGAATAATTGGGTCTATTTTCCCAAAGACCTGAGAATCTGTTATTACAAGCTTAGGTATGATTGCTGTTTTCCTCAAAAACGATTCCACTTCGTTTTCTTTTAAGAC
>CAZOHR010000078.1:0-5099 GCA_964579045.1 uncultured Bacteroidales bacterium
CAACAACAAACTTAAGACTTGCCTCTATCCTATTAGCACCTGCAACAGCCATATACAATCCAGAAGACAAATCAGGTAGGATTACAGAATGCTCTCCGAGAGCAACAATTTTATCTGAAAACACTAGCTTTCCATTGACGTCGTATATTTTTAATAAAGTATTTTCCAATTTTGTATTAACCAATAACTCCATACTTGACTGATTGTAAGAGATTTCAGGTTTTGGTTGACTTAATGTTGAGTTTTCAGTAATACCTGATAATAAGTCATGTGGCTTTAAAATATGGAAACCATTGCTTAGGTTTGCCAAGAACACGAATAAACCTTCTTCGTACAAATCTTTGGTTGCATGAATACCGTATGATGTGCCATCAATATTGTAAAAACCTTCTTCGAACATATTCTCAAAATCTGTTGCATTCACAACAACTAATCCTGTGAAGTAATCTGCAACAAATACATGATTATCTACAACCGACAGTTGATCTGCATATCCAGTGGTGTAATAAAAGCCAAGTTCTACTGGAGAAGCAGGATTTGTAACATCAATAACTCTTATACCATACCAGTCGGCAGCAACATAAGCAATATTATCAATAACTTGCACGTCATAATATTCGCCCTCGGTAATAATAAATCCTACTTCCGCTGGAGATAATGGATTTGAAATATCTACGATTCGCAGACCTTCTGAACCATCAGCTATATATGCATAATTGCCAGACACCGAAACTGCTTTTGCAACACCTAAGGTATTGAAAATTCCTGCTTGCACAGGATTGTATGGATCGCTAATATTAATTATAATTACCCCAGCAGTTTCGGCAGCTACATAAGCGTATGATCCCGACACACATACATCTGTTGCAAAGTCAGGTGTTAGCAAATATCCAGTTTCATAAGGGAAGGTACCAGGATGACTAACATTAATTATCCTCAACCCGCCTTCATAATCCGCTACATAAGCATAATCGCCAACAACCTCAACTGCGATAGCATATCCTGGTGTCTCACAAAAACCCCATTCCACTGGGTTTGATTCATCATCAGCATAAACAGTTTTAAGGCCACGGTAACCACAAGCCAGATATGAATAGAAACCATTTGTGGCAAAAACATCCCAGACTTCTGTTGGAGAAACAAAGCATGTAGCTAGTGCAGGCAAATTTGGATTTGCAACGCTAAGAATACAAAGCCCTTGATTTTTATCAGCTACAAATACAAACTGCTCCGAATAAAACACGTGATTTGCCATGCCTTCTGTATTATAAAACCCGACTTCCTCAGGTGCAGATAGATTTGCGATATCAATTATTCTTAAGCCACCGTCATTATCAGAAACATAAGCGTAGTTTCCAAAAACCGAAACATCTGTTGCATAACCAGCAGTATTATAAACTCCTGTTTCAACTGGAAATGCAGGATCGCCAACATCAATTATTTTCATACCAGCATCACCACAGGCTGCAAAAATTTTATTATCAGACAAGGCCAGTCCTTGATAGTCTCCAAAAGTCCCGCTATTATAAGAACCAACTTCAACAGGATTATAATAGTCAGAACAATCCACTATTTTTAAACCAGAGCCGTAAGATGCAACATAAGCATATATATCATTTACATAAACATCCATTGCGTAATTATTATATTGGCCTAGAAGCACTGGAGATTCAGGATTAACGGCGTTTATAATCTTCATACCTCCTGTTGCATCGGACACATACACAAAGCCATCCGAATAAAAAACACCATAAGAGTATCCATCAGTGTCATAGAAACCAACTTCATAAGGCGAATCTGGCCAGTAGATATCAATTATTCTCAATCCTGCTTCGTTATTTGCAAGATAAGCGTAATCACCAACAACATGAACATCATAAGCCAGGTCACCTGTTTCAAAAGCTCCAAGCACCTGAGGTGAAGAAATTATTCTAATGTCAAGAATAATCAATGAATTGTCCACACAGGCATAGGCAATGGTATCGACAACAAAAACGCTACGCACAACTCCAAAATCTTTTAACAGACCAAGTCCATCAACATTAAGACTGTCTGTGCCCCATTTTTCACCATGTTTTAATAAATCTGATTTCTGAGCCACCAAACCAAGGGCTGCAAGACTTATAAGTAGTAGTAAAACTATTCTTTTCATCTGTAATCACTTTTAAGGTTAGATTACAAATTTATTTATTTTTTTTGAAATACAAAAAATGTGTTAGGTCTCTATTTTAAGTCCTAACGATAGCCATATTCCACCTTAATACTACTATATACTTTACCGTTTTTATCTGTTTTCTTCTGAGAGATTAACATATTGCTATCATTATAAACATTCTCTTGCTTAGAGTTTAAACCTTTTTCAGAGTATGATTCGTTTGTTAAAAGTAAATCACCATTATAAGTGCGAACAGATTTATGCTTCATCTTGCCTTTTTTAAAGGTTTCATAACACAGATACTTACTAAAATCTCCATCATAAGTTGTTCTGTAAAGCATAATATCATTTTCGTCGTAAGTTATGCTTTCCATAATTGAACTATCTGCAACCGCGAACTTTGAAACATATTTGCGAATTTTGCCCTTTTCGTCAAATGTCTGATATACAGTTATGTAGTACGTGCTGTCAACTTTTTTCCAATTACAAATTTGTGTGTGATCTTTTTCCTTTACCAATTCTGTTCCCTCTTCGTCGCAATCGTATGTCCACACATGCGAAATCTTATTATTTGCATCGGCAAGTGTAACCTTAATAATCTTTACACCATCGGGCTCGTATTCGTAGGTCCATGTATTTTTAACGTCAACCCCGCCTTTTTCGTACTTTATTGACTGTAGAAGTCTATCCTTTTCATCGTACTGCCAAGTGCTTTTCTCAAGTATTTCGTTATTGCTACCAATTTTCTTATACTCCTTAAGCTTACCAGTTTTGGTGCGAGTATAAATGATGGAATACTTAAGTTCTCCTGATTTTTTATAAACGTTTATTTCAGCTGCATTCTTTGATGTATCTGAATAAGAATACTTGTATAAAGGAACTAATACTCCCTTTTTGTTAGACTTTTCATTGGTTAAAATTCTCAATTTCTGGTCATAAGTTTTTACATAAACAGTTGTTTTAGATTGCTGATCTTTAATAGTCATGCTAATTTTTTCTATTCCATCAATTGGTTTAACTTCAACGGGAATGAATTGCGAATAATAAACATCTTGATTAAAAAGCTGATTATAAGCACTTTGAGCATGTGAACTTAATGAAACCATTAAAAGTAAAATAATTGCTATTGGTAATTTTGCTTTCATATAAATAGATATTTTGTATTTATTATAACTACAAATTAACGATTTTTTTTAATATAAATTGTTGAGATAAGTGGTAGTTTTTAAACTAATTTTAGATGTATGTTTTATTAAGCAGTGGGGGTGAGATGAGATTATAGTTCTGCGCGATTTCGCTTTGACTCAGTTTGGCAGCAATTGCGCAAAAGCGAGGTTTTGTTACATCTCAAGACTTAATTTAAGATGACCTCCCAAACCTTCTCTTATTATTCTCATAAGTGTTGAAAGACGAATGTCACTTGCATCATTTTCTATTCTGGAAATATAATTTTTGGTTGTTCCCACTTTATTTGCAAGTTCCTCTTGAGTCATTTTCTTTTGTTTTCGGGCCTCTTGAATAAGAACTCCAATAGTGAATGCTTCAAGCGATTCTTCAAAGACATTGCGAGTGCCTGTTCCTTTTTTACCGTATTTTTCGTCCAAATGATCGTCCCAGTTAACGACGTTATTCTGTTTTGTCTTCATAGTAACTCTTTTTTAATTTTAATGCTTTTTCTATTTCATTGCGAGGAGATTTTTGTGTCTTCTTATGAAATCCATTTAGTAAAATTACCAAGTTTCCTTCATCGAAAAAGCAAAATATTCGGAAAATGTTAGTTCCTACTTTTATTCGAATTTCGAAAAGAGCATCTTCTCCCTCAATATGTTTGAAGAATTTCTCAGGGATTATTTTGAGAGTCTGAACTAAACCAATTACCCAATCAATCTTTTCCTGAACTTTCTTCTTCTGATTGTTGTAAAAATCCCAGAAGTCAGACCCGTAAACAATTACTTTTCGTTTAAATTCTTCATTCATTTTGCAAAGTTACCTATTTAGACAACACTAGTCAAGTTTTTCTTAATTTATTTTGCGAAAATCACATTTTCAGCATTACATATCTGATGAAGGAAAATATGATTGAGAAGCAGCATAGGCTAATCCTTTGTTTCAAAATATGCATTAGTTTCAATTAAAATATTTTTAATCTGTGCAATTTTTATTTTATTTACGATTGCACCATACTTCATACGCTGCCAATTAATATCTTTCACCTTAGACTCTGTCATTAAAAAATCACAGTCGTAATCAAAAAACAGTTCTTCAACAATTTCATTTTTATTTAGGAATTGAAAATTGTAATCGAAAGTTGGCGTACCACATTCAGCAAATGTGAAGTACACAGGATTATTAATTATTTCAAGGAGAATCTCAGCTTGACAAGTATTTAAATAAAAAGTATCCTTTGGAATTATATGAGAAACAGCTTCAAGTTTGTTTAATCGAAATACAATTATTTTGTCAAAATCTTTATATGGAAAAAAAGTTTCTTTTCTATTTCCATATGATTTAATTGAGTCAGCATAATGAATAATCCATTCTTTTGAGCTTATATCTGTTTGGTTCACGGTATCTTTTAACAATTCAATACAAATAGAATTAGTATTATAATTCGGATAGTCAATAATGCTATCATTACACTTAGAATTTGGGGCAATTCTAGTCCTCAAGTCATTATTACAACCTAAAAAAATTGAAATTATTACTACTAAAAAAACTTTTTCCACAAGTCCTGTCTGTAGTTTCATAGTATTCTGATTACATATTGTTTTTCTTTCAAATCAATCTATTAGTTAAATATTCATTGTATAAAACTCTCGTTTATACAAGACACTATTATGACATTCTCAAGGAGCGCTAGAGGTTTGCTTAACCTGCTATAATTACTGACCTTTATTTTATCTCATAAATTTTTTCTTTAGCATCTTCAAGTAAAAATATCTTT
>CAZOHR010000078.1:5109-8658 GCA_964579045.1 uncultured Bacteroidales bacterium
CAAATCGAGACATTGAAAAGTCAAAGCTTGAATCAGTCATGTTGTATGAATCTGGAGATGAATTTCCAGTAACTAAAAGTAGCCATTGACTTTCAATTTTCGAATTAGAGATATATTTTTCGATTAACTTTTCTTTTTTTAAAACGGCAAATTCAACATGTTCTTTTCTTAATTTTTGAATATTATTAATGTTTGGAATAAATGAAAAACTCACTTGAGTATGTGTTGAAAAACTTACATTTCTAATAAAGGATGGTTTTGTTTGTTTAACACCTTTTATCGATTGAAAAACAAAATCAATTATCTCGTCAATAATTTGCTTTTTTTCGTTTTTTTTAAATGATAGTGAATCGTCTTGTAACCAAAAGTTCACAAGAATATTTATATTTGGATATTTTTCATGAAATTTATATGCTGCATCATCAAATAAGTTTTTAATTGATTGTATTGTTTTGTTATTTGTATTGTTAAATATTCTTTCATGTTCTAGACCAATTATTTTATTGTCAATTTTAATAATAAAATCTGGACTCTCAGTAAATTCTTCAATTTTTACAGTTTTATTTTTGAGCAATGCTAAAAACTTTCCTGTTTGACACAATTCAATACATCTTTTCGTTGTAAGAGAATCTTCCATGAATGGGTTTGTGATAGCATTACATTTTTCAGAAAATTTGAAAAACTTCTCTACTACCGCTTTTATCATTTCTTGGTTTATCAATGTAGAATGCTTTTGTTGGTTTGCCACACAATTAGTTTACACTGATGAAAACCCCACACATCTCAACCCAAAACCGAGCCTCAATTGATGAAAAACATCAGATATTTTTTTCAAATATATACAATTCTTATATATTAAAAAATTATTTCTTTTGCATATAGCAGTCGATTTGCTTTTGTGCTGCCAAGAGATAGAATTGCTCGACAACCAAGAAGAAACCATAATCCCACTCCTAACTTATTCATTATCTGTATATAGCGCGAAAAGACTGAAAAAATTCTTAATAATTATCAAATATCAATTTTTTAATTTTAATTTTACGGATTGAAACAAACTATGTGAATTATGATAAGTGAAAATCTTACGGCGTATTTCGAGACAGCTATAAAAAGCAACTGGGACAAGCTGTCTTTGCAGGATTATGATAATGGCGGACTTACTTTTGGGGAATTAGGAAATCAGATTTTGAGACTTCACAGTCTATTCAGAGAACATGGCTTAGCTCAAGGTGACAAAGTTGTGGTAATTGGGAAAAACTCTGCTTATTGGGGATCTGTATATCTGGCAACTGTTACTTATGGTGCCGTAATTGTTCCACTTCTGCAGGATTTTACTCCTAAAGATATTTACAATCTTGTTAATCACTCTGACTCAAAACTTATGTTTGCCTCAGAATTTATTTGTCAAAAACTTGATTTTACAAAATTTGAACAATTAGATACCGTATATTATCTCGACGACTTTGCTGTGGCTCACGACTACACCAATGATTATCTGGCTTATAACACAGATTTACCACTGGTTACTTCAAAAACTTTTAAGCTCAATTATATTCCAAACTCTGAATTAGCTGCAATTTTGTACACTTCAGGCACTTCTGGTCAACCCAAAGGTGTTATGCTAAATCATAACTCCCTAGCTGCAAACATTCGATATGCTCGTGCAAATATGCCTTTGGAATCGGGCGACAGAATTGTTTCATTCCTACCATTAGCCCATTGTTATGGCGCAGCTTTTGAGTTTTTGTTTCCATTTACAAAAGGTTGTACAATAATTTTCTTAGGAAAATTGCCTTCACCTCAAGTGATTTTAAAAGCCTTTGGTGAAATAAAACCTCGACTGATTTTATCCGTTCCTTTGGTAATTGAGAAGGTTTATAAGAGTAAAATTAAACCAACTATTGATAAACCTATTTTTAAATTCTTACTTAAAATACCAATTGTTAACCAACTGTTATATAAGAAGATACATGCTTCGTTAAGACTTGCTTTTGGTGGAGAATTTAAAGAAATTGTTATTGGTGGAGCAAAGATGAATCACGAGGTAGAGACGTTCTTACGTACCATTGGTTTTAACTTTTCTATCGGTTATGGAATGACTGAGTGTGGACCGCTAATCGCCTATGATGGATGGAAAACCACAAAAATTTATTCAACAGGTAAAGCAGTTGACTGCATAGAGATGAAGATTGACTCTAAAACCCCTGGTAAAGTTGGTGAAATTTTGGTTCGCGGCGAAAATGTAATGCTTGGTTATTATAAAAATGCCGAAGAAACGGAGAAAGCACTAGATGCAGAAGGCTGGTTACACACAGGCGATTTGGGAATTATTGACGAAGATGCCTATCTTTTTATTAAAGGTCGCTCCAAGAGTATGATCCTTACAAGTTCTGGCCAAAATATATATCCCGAAGAAATAGAATCAAAATTCAATAACTTCCCATTAGTTAGCGAAGTTGTCGTTGTTAATAGGGATAATTTTATTACAGCTCTCATTTTCCCAGATCTTGACAAAATCAAAACATTAAACCTAAAACCCGAACAAGTAGATAAAGTTTTTACTCATTATCAAAAACGAGTTAATGAGAATTTACCTGGCTACATGCAAGTTAATAAGATAGTTTTGCGTGAAGAAGAATTTGAGAAAACTCCAAAAAAGAGTATAAAAAGATACAAGTATGAATAATACAATTTCAGGTAAAAAAATATTAACATCACTTCTATTTGTTTGCTTCTCGTCAGCGATATTTGCGCTGTCGCAGAATTGTAAGATTTCACTTATTACTCAAGATAAGGGAGATGAAATGTATGCTTATTTCGGTCACACTGCAATCAGGGTGAAAGACGATTCTCTTGGAATTGATCAGGTTTACAATTACGGAACATTTGATTTTAGCACACCTAATTTTTATATTAGATTTATTAAGGGAGACCTTGATTATTGCTTGTCTATTGACGATTACGATTACTTTGTTTATGCCTCCAATTACAATAAAAGAACATTACACGAACAGGAATTAAATCTTAGTTTCGAAGAAAAATACAGAATTGTGGAATTGCTCGAAACATGCTACAATACTTCCGCCAGATACTATCGTTACGATTTTCTAGGAAATAACTGTTCAACCAAAATAAGAGATATAATTGAACAAGGTACCAACAATAGAATCGATTTTGGCAAAGCCAGCTTTAGTGGACAAACTTTCAGACAATTGTTAAAACCTTATGTTTCACGCAATTATTGGATAGACTTTGGGATTAATTTTCTCATAGGTATGGAAGCCGATAAACAAGCAATGCCCGAAGATTACATGTTTTTGCCTGAATATCTTTATAAACACCTAGAAAATTCTGACTTAGCTCAAAAACCTATAGTCATATTGGATGCCTCACCTGATAAACTTAGTGGATTTGATTTTAGCTATGTGGCGCCTTGGTTAATTGTTTGTGCATTATTTGGCTTAAATTTATGGAAGAAAGCTCGCAAGGCTGTTTTATATTCTGTAGCAGTTGTATACGATAAAGATGGTATAGCCTATATAGTTTCAG
>CAZOHR010000078.1:8668-12855 GCA_964579045.1 uncultured Bacteroidales bacterium
TAGCAGTTGTATTTTCACTCTTTGGACTACTTGTTCTTTCTCTCGGAATATACTCAATCCATCCAGCTTTAGGTAGCAATATGAATATTGTCTGGACCATTCCAGCACTCTTGTTATTGATTATCAGAAATGAGAAAGTTGCTATTTTCGTAAAATATGCATATTTGACAATCATTTTACTGATTTTCATCAATTGGTTTTGGCTTCCTCAAGAGATGTCAACTACCTTTATTCCTTGGATGTTACTGATGTCAGGGCTTTTATCATCAAATCTGAATCTTTTTGATAGAATGATGAAATGTGTGCGAGGAAGGAAATGATTACTCGAGTTGATTTTGTGATCAAGAATAAGGTCTAAATAAATTTGTTGGGCAACCAATTTCACAGTCTTACGTTTTTTTGAAAAAAGCTACAAATTATGAAAAGAATTACATTTCTATTAAGTCTCTGTTTATTGAGTTTTGTATCCTTGCAATCATTTTCACAGTCAAAATCAATTCTATTCCTTGGAAACAGCTACACCTATTATAACGGTGGTTTGCCAGTGATGCTAAAAGATGTAGCAAATTCGATGGGCGAAGTTCTAGAAGTAGAATCAAATGCTCCGGGTGGTTATACACTACAGGCGCATTCAACAAATGTTACTAGTCTCGATTTAATTGCTTCTCGCGATTGGGATTATGTGGTCTTGCAGGAACAAAGTCAGAGACCATCCTTTCCACCGTCGCAGGTCGAGGTAGAAGTGTATCCTTATGCAACAATTTTATGTGATTCTATTTCCAACAATAGTTCCTGTACACAAACTTTGTTCTTCATGACTTGGGGATACGAAAATGGAGATGCTACAAACTGTCCATATTACACTCCTTTGTGTAGCTATTTAGGAATGCAGTGGAGATTAAGACAAAGCTATGTTGAAATGGCTGAGAATAACGATACTTGGGCTGTACCTTGTGGAATGGCTGTTAAGGCAGTCCGCGAATCAAATCCCGAAATAGTCCTTTATTCTGGCGATGGAAGCCATCCTTCAATCCATGGTACTTATCTAGCTGCTTGTACATTTTTCTCGTCTATTTACCACAGAAGTCCAGTTGGAGCATATATTCCTACAGAGATTAGCGCTGACGAAGCTGCAATCCTGCAAAATGCTGCTTGGGCAGTTGTAACTGACACTCTTGAGGTATGGAGAATTGATACAACAACAGTTAATTCAGATTTCGCCATATTGTATTTAACAAAAAATGTAACATCATATTTTGACAATTCCTCAATCAATGCCGATTCGTGCGTGTGGGATTATGGAGATGGACAATCACAAGTACAGTATCCAAATGATGGATATTTTCAAATGATGACTCATGATTATCCAGAAGTTGGTGATTACAATGTTTGTCTAACAGCATACAAAGATTGCACTTTTGAGAAGACATGCAAAATTTGCGAAGTTATAATTTCGGACATCCCGACCAATTCTAATAATGAGTTTGCAATATTTCCAAATCCGGTAGCAACAGATGTTATAAACATTGAAAATGCGCCAAAATCGGTTTGCCGAATTATTGATGTGCAGGGTAAAGTTGTAATGAAAACAAAAATTATCGATAATAAAATCAATATTTCTGAACTTTGTGCTGGAAGTTATATTTTGCAATGTGGTGAGGTTTCTTTAAAGTTTGTGATTGAGAAATAAAAGTATCAAGCTCAATAAACCAGAAATCACCTACTAGCTATACCTTCTTTTTCCTCAAATTCAACACAGTTCCAGGAGCTGGCTCTGTGCCTTCCTCTAATAGATTATACTTATAAATCTTAGATATTTTTACTGCATAATCTTGAGAAATCGATCTCACTGTTTCTCCTTCTTTAACAGTGTGTGTAGCGTGCTGTTTATCTGCCTTATTCCGCTTAGGTTGTATGTAAATATTCTGCCCTATAACCAATTGAGCGTCTTTATCTAGGTCATTATACTTAGCTAATTGCCAGTTCATTAAATCAAGCTGCAAGGATAAATCGCGAAGTGAAATACTATCTTTTACAACAATGTATTCTACGTTATTATTGGTCAGCACCTCATTTAAGTATGGATTAATATTAAAATTATCCTGAGACTGATTATTATTACGATCAGGACGTTTGTCGGGTTTATCATTATCAATTGGTTTTGTATTACCCGAGTCATATTCATATAACTTATATTTTTCAATAAGCTTGATCAGACTCTCGGCATAAGTAGGACTAGTAGCATAACCAGCTTGTTTTAGTCCTTTGCACCATCCCTCATAATCGGTAATCTTAAGGTCGAACAAGAAATGATATCTACTATTGTTTCTTAAGAAATCGGAATGGTCTTTATAGGATTCTTCAACACTATCGTATTTTCTAAAACATTCTCCCTTTGCATCATCGTCGGCATATATCTTTTTGCCTGTCCAGGTATGACATTTAATTCCAAAATGATTGTTGCCATCCTTAGCCAGATATGAATTACCATTTCCCGATTCTAGCATACCCTGGGACAATGTAATGCTGGCAGGTACACCACTCCTCTTCATTTCTTTAACAGCCATACCCGCATACTTAGCAATATATTGATCTGGTGTCATTTGCGAGAAAACCGAAAACGAAATCATTATAAATATCGAAACCAAAGCAAATTTCATAAAACTTAGTGTTTTGGTAAAAATATTCAATAAAACATCGTTCTGTTAATGAACGCCCTCATATAATTTCAACAATGCTGTGTTAAAACAAATTTGAAAGGGAAATTTTGTTTATTTTGGAGAAAAATTCATTTTATCATTATGATTAGATATTATTCTTTCACAGTCTTTTTGATAATTCATTTTGCATTATTAGGTAACGCACAGAAACCTGCCTCTCTATCTGATAAATATGTAAACTATCGCAATCGTTTGCTAGATGATTGGATTGTGGTAAGCTCGGATGTTGAACAATTTGGTGTAAATATCCCAGCTGTTGACCGCAGAATTGACAGTCTTGGAAATTCCGACTGGACAAGCTGGAGCGATGGAAACAGCAATTTTAATCACTGGCTTGGCATTCTAGCTACCGAATATCGTTTGCTTAAAAACAATGGCGAAAACTATCAAGAAACACTCTCAATGCTGCTATACACAATGCTAGCCCTCGAAAGACTTGACCTGTACTCTGAATATGCCTTGAGAAAACACCACAAAACTATGTCTTCGACGATTGAGTCAGATTTTATTAAATACCCTGACGATATTAACGGTTTTCTCATTCGCGACGATGTAAGTCTTGGTTTTTGGCGACAATATTGCAAACACTTTAATTCTGAGTATGGTTGGCATAACACAACTAAAGATGGAACGAATAAATATTTATCGGTGTTTCAAAAAGGTGTTATTGCCAAAGAAGGGATGAGTCAGGACAATATTATTTATCTATTGCAATCTCTCGCTTTAGTAAAGCAACTCGTTGACGATGAAGACATTAGCAGCATTGAAGTAAACTATATAAATAACTATATTCCCGATTACCTAAAATCGAAAGGGATCATTAATGGAAAAGTAATTTCTTTTGACAAATGGGTTATTGACCTTACAGATAGACTAGCAAAAAGGTGTTACCAAGAATACCCAGAACAGAGAATTGTGCTAAAACTTAACAATGGCAAAGCAGTACCTTCAAAAAATCAATTAGGCGGCATAATGTCCAGCTATTGGTATATTATGAATCCCGTTACAAATGACCTTGTGGCAGAAGGTAACGGTGAAGATATGGGAGTTTGGATGAATTCGTACGGAATTGCTGAAGCCGCATATTCGATTACTGGTAAAAACATATATCATACTGATGGCTCCGATAAAGGTTTAGCGGCATACTTGTTCAAATCATTGCTGTTCAAAAATATGAAGTTTTTAGGTCATGGCGGCTTTCACATCCCTGATAATATTGATGATTATATGTTCAGAGCTTTGGCAAGTGTAGCTGACATTAATTGGGATAAAGAATCGTACGATCTGTTATATCTACTTGGAGATAAGCGCGAAACATGGACTTATGAACACAATCCACTGATTCTGGTATTGCTTCATCCAGAAAAATATAATCAAGTATATAAGACAGGCACTGCCTTTTATAATAATGATAAAAATTATTACCAAGAGTTACTTGGCTTTGCTCCTTTTGACGGACAATCCACC
>CAZOHR010000079.1:0-7593 GCA_964579045.1 uncultured Bacteroidales bacterium
GACCATCCAGTTTTAGAGTCATTGTATGAAACATATAGATCTTCGTAATACAGCATATCATTAGGATCATACTCTTCACCAGTACTTCCTTCGCGTCTCGAAGTAAAAACAAGTACAGATTGGTCGGTTGTAATTACAGGACCGTAATCTGGATATTTTGAGTTTACTGTTGGCCCAAGATTGTCGAGAAAAACTCTGATTGGTTTCTCTAACAACTTTTTACCATTTTCACATTCACGAATTCTTTTGTCAACATCATGAACAACAACTTCATCTTTACTCTTCTTAGGTTCTGAGACGCCCTGCTCGTTTTGGAAGTTTCTATAATACTTAATGGCTTCATCAAATTCGTAGTTTAGTTGCAACGCCCAACCTAAAAGAAAATATATATCTGAAGCAACTCCAGGTTTTGATTTATATGCTTTTTGCAAGAAATCAATTGCTTTGGCTTTTTCGGTTGAGTACAGATAGCATGCACCAATCTTATAATTTAATTCAGCGTTATGCTGGTTATATTCATACGCCTTCAGATACTCAGATAGTGCCATTCTAAATGCACCAGGCTGGTTCATGGCATAGTATGTATCCGCATATTTTACCGCAGTCATTGCATCTTTATAACCTGTTTTAGAAACTTTAAATTCTTTCTTGTTGATTTCAACAGAAACCTGAGCATTGGATTCAAGATAGATTCCGAACAATATCGCTAGGCTAAATAGGGAATATATAATTTTCACTTTCATAATTTCGATTTTTAAGATTAGTTCTTTTTATATTCTGTACAAACTGAGCAATACTCTTCAGCAACGCTTAAACCAAGTTCTTTGGCCTTCTTCCAGTCGTCGCATGCACCTTCCATATTTTTCAACATTTCTTTGGCACTACCTCTGTGTATATATGCAAATGCATACTCAGGATCCATTGATATTGCAGTAGAAAACGCTTCAATTGCAGATTCGTATTCTGTTAGTTTGTAGTAACACAAGCCTATATTATTGTATGCAAAAGCGTAATCTTTCTTAATCTTTAAAACTTGTCTAAACATTACAATAGCTTCTTCATACATCGCCGATTCGTACAAGGTAATACCCTTATTATTTATGGCATAATGATAGTTTGCATCCTTAGCAATTGCTTTATCGTATTCTGCAATAGCTCCTTCATAATCTTTCTTTAAGCGTTTTACTGATCCAAGATTATTATAAAGCATTGCCATATCAGGTTTTAATTCAATAGCTTTGGTGTAATCAGCAATTGCATTGTCATAAGATTCCAGCATACGATAAGCAGACGCGCGATCGTTGTATGAGAAGAAATGTTTAGAGTCGATTTTCAAAGCCTCATTATAATCATCTATTGCTTCCATGTATTTTTCCTCTTTGAATTTCATTACACCCATAAAGTAATACATATTAACATCTTTAAAGCCTAATGCAATTGCAGCATCGAAGCTAGTCCTAGCCTCAATATTTTTTTCAAGATAATACTCACAATAACCTTTAAGATAAACAGCGTTGCCATCTTTTGGATAGGCAACTACATACTTAGCAAGATCATTCAAAGCTTCCTGATAGTTTTGCAATTGGATATAGCTGGTACCACGGCCATAATATGCTTTTACCATACTAGGATTAAGTTGCAATGCTCTGCCAAAACTCTGGACTGCTGCTTGATACTGTGCCTGCTGATAATATTGAACACCATCATTGTAAGCGATATTAGCTTCTTGATCTTCGGCAACAATGAGAGTTGACGTTGTATCTGCAACAGCAGCATTTCCATCAAACCCAATCTTTATTGGGATCACAATCTGTGCGGTATCAACATCTTGTGCGATTATAATGCCCGAGGCTGCACAGAAAATAATTAAATAAAACAGTTTTTTCATAGTTTATTGTTTTTTAATTTACACAATTTAAATGAATAAAAATCCTCTTATGATAGTTATTCAGTTGCATTGACACCATGACAATGCTTATATTTTTTACCACTTCCACATGGACAGGCATCATTCCTACCAACCTTCTTTTCAACTCGGACTGGATCTGCCTTTGATTTTCCTTTACTAGGGTCGTTATAACCAGCATCTTCCCTACCTGTCTTCAACTTACTAAGATCTAGTTTTGATTTCACCCGAGCTTCTCTAACATCTTCGGCTCCCTGTACAGGAATATAACCTTTCATCAGTATTGAGATTACAGATTTATTTATCTTATCAAGCATTGTTTTAAACAAGTTGAAAGATTCGAGTTTGTAGATGAGTAATGGATCCTTTTGTTCGTATGATGCCGACTGTACCGATTGGCGAAGTTCATCCATCTCACGAAGATGTTCTTTCCATAAATCATCAATTGTTTTTAAGACAACTGTTTTATTGTATGCAGCGACAATCTCTGCTCCCTGTGAATTGTATGTTTTCTCTAGGTTTACAACAACATTATATGTTTTATTTCCATCCGATACAGGAACTAAAATATTTTCGTATTGTGAGGCTTGATTTTCGTAAACACTTTTAATTATTGGATAAGCTTGATTTGCAATTGCCTCAGTTTTACGTTTATGTGTTTCGCGTACATTTGCATAAAGCAATTCGGTAAAATCACTTTGCGACATACTGCGGAATTCGTTTTCGTTTATGTCGAGTTCTATTGATAATATTCTCAAAAGCTCGAATTTAATACCTTCAACATCACCAGCGTCGAAATATTCATCAGAAACACTCAGACAAACATCATACATCATATTGGCAATATCAGCACCAAGTCTCTCTCCATCCAAAGCATTACGACGCTTTCTGTAGATAACAGTACGCTGAGCATTCATTACATCGTCGTATTCGAGCAATCTTTTACGAACTCCAAAGTTGTTTTCTTCAACTTTTTTCTGAGCGCGCTCGATTGATTTTGAAATCATAGAATGTTGAATTACTTCACCCTCTTTAAGTCCCATCCTATCCATCAACTTAGCAATTCTGTCGGACCCGAACAAACGCATCAAATCATCTTCGAGAGAAACAAAGAATTGTGAAGAACCTGGGTCTCCCTGACGACCAGCACGACCACGCAACTGACGGTCGACACGTCGTGAATCATGACGCTCGGTACCAACAATTGCTAAACCACCAGCCTTCTTCACTTCCGCACTCAACTTGATGTCGGTACCACGACCAGCCATATTTGTTGCTATCGTCACATTTGAGGAATAACCCGCTTCTGCAACAATATCAGCTTCGCGTTTATGTAACTTAGCATTAAGTACATTATGTTTAATTCCTTTACGAGTTAGAATTTTACTAAGTAATTCGGAAATTTCAACTGATGTTGTTCCTACAAGAACAGGACGACCCTCACCAGTTAATTTTTCTATTTCGTTAATAACTGCGGCATATTTCTCGCGTGTAGTTTTGTAAACCAAATCCTCAAAATCGTTACGAACGATTGGTCTATTTGTTGGAATTACAGCAACATCAAGTTTATAGATATCCCAAAACTCCCCAGCTTCTGTCTCAGCAGTACCAGTCATACCAGATAGTTTGTGATACATTCTGAAATAATTCTGCAGAGTAATTGTTGCATAGGTTTGTGTAGCTGCTTCAATTTTTACATTTTCTTTTGCCTCAATAGCCTGATGTAAACCATCTGAATACCTGCGGCCTTCCATAATACGGCCAGTTTGCTCATCAACAATCTTAACTTTATTTTCGATAACTACATATTCTACATCGATTTCGAATAAAGTATATGCTTTTAAAAGTTGATTAATTGTATGAATGCGCTCTGATTTAACAGAATAGTCTCTAATAATATCATCTTTCCTTTTTAATCTTTCTTGGTCTGACAATCCAGCCTTTTCAACTGCTGCCAATTCGGTTGAGATATCAGGTAATACAAAAAAGTTGGAATCAGCGGTAGAACCTGTCAAAAGATCAAACCCTTTATCAGTAGGCTCAATAGAATTCATCTTCTCGTCAATAACAAAAAATAAATCATCAGTAACTAGATGCATATTTTTATTATTGTCAGCCATGTAGGTATTCTCAGTTTTTTGCAATAAGGCCTTCATTCCTTGCTCACTCAAGAATTTAATCAGAGGTTTGTTTTTTGGTAATGCTTTAAAGGCTTGTAAAAGTTTAAAACCTCCATCCTTTTCATTACCAGCAATAATAAGCTTCTTAGCCTCATTAAAGATATCATTAAAAAGATTCTTCTGAGCATTCACAAGCTTTTGTACCTGTGGTTTTAACTCGTCAAACAACTGATCATCACCTCTTGGTGTTGGTCCAGAAATAATCAAAGGAGTACGAGCGTCGTCAATTAAAACGGAGTCAACCTCATCAACAATTGCATAATTATGTTTTCTTTGAACTAAATCGGTTGGATTTAGTGCCATATTATCTCTAAGATAATCGAAGCCAAACTCGTTATTTGTACCAAAAGTTATATCGGCCATATAAGCACGACGTCTAGAATCACTGTTTGGCTCATGCTTATCGATACAATCTACGGACAAACCATGGAACATATACATTGGACCCATCCATTCAGCATCACGTTTGGCTAGATAATCATTAACAGTAACCACGTGCACTCCTCTTCCACTAAGTGCATTTAGAAATACGGGGAAAGTAGCAACAAGAGTTTTTCCCTCACCAGTAGCCATCTCAGCAATCTTACCCTGATGCAATACTACACCACCAATGATTTGCACATCATAATGCACCATATCCCAATTTACAGTATTTCCACCTGCAATCCACGAATTCTGCCAGATTGCCTTACCATCTTTAATACTAACAAAGTCATTAGATGTGGCTAGAAACCTATCAAATTCCGAGGCCGTAACAACTATCTCTGTATTTTCTTTAAAACGTTTAGCTGTTTCTTTGACAACTGCAAAGGCTTCATGCAGGATAGTATTTAGATACTCTTCCAATTTTGCATCAATAGAAACTTCGATTTTATCTATTTCGTTAAAGATATTTTCGCGTTCCCAGATATCCAATGACTCAGCTTTTTGTTTTAATTCAGCTATATTGTCATAGTCAGTTTTGGTAAACTCACGAATCCCTGCTTTCAGTTTTTCTACTCTATCTCTTAACTCATCGTTGCTTAGATTTGCAATCTCCGGCCCAATCGCCAATACTTTTTCCAAAAATGGCTGTACGGATTTCATATCCCTGTCTGCCTTTGACCCAAATATTTTGGCAATAATACTGTTCAGTCCCATAATATATTGTAAATAATTTACTTTAATTAATCCACAAAATTAAGATTTTATCTTTTTTAAAGAAAAGAAATGAGAGTTTTTATTTCGTACTTATCAACAGTTTGATGTTTTTTAAAATCGCATAAAAACTTCAAGAACTGTTGATTTTGATTAGTATTTAGCTAAAAATTATCTACTTTTGCTGCAGAAAAACAAAAAAATAATGCAATACAAAACAGAATTTCTCAATCTAAAAAGTATTGATTACCTTGAGGCATGGGATTTTCAGGAAGAACTATTAAATAGTATTGTTGATAGAAGGCTATCATCGCCAGATGCCAATCCTAACTCCTTGATTTTTTGCGAGCATCCAAATGTTTATACATTGGGCAAAAGTGGTACAGAAAACAATTTACTTATAAATGAAGAATTTCTTCGTAAAATTAATGCTACTTTTTACAAAACCAACAGAGGTGGCGATATTACATATCATGGACCTGGTCAAATAGTAGCTTATCCAATCTTTGATCTTCAATTGATGAAGTTGGGAATTAGAGATTATGTGCATCGAATTGAAGAAGCAATAATTCTAACTCTAGCAGAATATGGCATAATTTCAGAAAGGCTCGAAGGTGCTACTGGCGTTTGGCTAGACACAAATAGTCCGTGTTCGACCCGAAAAATCTGTGCCATTGGTGTAAGAGTGTCCAAATTGGTTACTATGCATGGACTAGCTTTTAATGTCAACACTGATTTACAATATTTCAATTATATAAATCCATGTGGTTTTGTTGACAA
This sequence comes from uncultured Bacteroidales bacterium, assembly GCA_964579045.1. Lineage (GTDB taxonomy): Bacteria > Bacteroidota > Bacteroidia > Bacteroidales > ML635J-15 > Bact-19. Next base: position 6,004 of record CAZOHR010000079.1, read on the forward strand.
AGGAGTTACTTCTCTCCAGAAAGAACTTGGTAAGCAAGTAGATATCGAAGAAGTTGAAGCGAAACTACTAAATAATTTTGTTAAGGTTTTTGATTTGTTAATAGAATAAGTGAATTCAAAACACACAACTATTCTTTTTCCCAATCGCCTAGTATACTTTCGATTTCTTCGGAGGTTTTACGCAAGCGCAATTTGCATTCTTTAATAAGAAATGTCGCACGTTTAACTTTCACACTTAGCAAATCCAAATCAGGTTCGTCATTTTCTATTTCTGATAAAATTTCTTCCAACTCTTTAAGTGCCTCGCTATATGAGAATTCTTTCTTTGCCATATCAGTATTTACGCTTTTGTGAAAATCTTAAAATTATGAGTGCTAAAATAATAAAAAGAATCGAAATTGCAAATGTCATTGTAAAACCAAAAGCTTTGTAAACAATTACTCCTAAAGGTGCAAATAGAGAACGAACTCCAGTAAGAGTTATGTGAACAGCCTGGTAATCGCCAACAGTATTTAAATCGTTACTAAAATATGATGAACTAACATTCCACGACAGTGTTCCAAATGCATTAAATAGTCCGAAAAAAATAAAGGCAAAAATCAACATTACATAAACCTCATATCCTCCAACAAAGAACTTGAAGCTAAAGAATTCGGTTAGCATAATTCCTACAACATAGAGCAACATAAAACTGAACATAAAACTACCAAATTTTCTTTGATCTAGTTTATCCATCAATATGCCACCAAGTGGAAGTATCAATACCGTTATAATTCCAGCCATAGTTTTATAACCCGATATTACGGAATATGATAAATTTAAATGAGATCCTAGAAAGAATGTAATTACTGTGGCCGTAATCATAAAAGAAATACCATAAGAAAAATAGGCCATTTGGAAATGCAAAAACGGTTTGTCGTTTTTTAGGATGCTTACCATTCTTCCAAAAGACTTCTTAATTGCAACCCACAATTTATCTTTAACCTCCAAGGCTTTTACATCAAATGGGACTCCTGATAATGCAAAAAATCCTGCTATCCCCAATGCCCCAATTGCTGGATAAAACCATCTAAAAACAAAGAAATCGGCATCGAGCAAAAACCCGAATAATAGTGTTGCTGAAAGAACCGCAGTTTTATTAGCTGTAGTTGCATAGCCATATAACCTTCCAAAATTATTATTGCGATAATTATGCTTTAATAAGGTATTAATTGTCGGCAAGGTGATTGCCGTTCCAAGGTAGTAGAAAAATAAAATCGCAAGAAAGGCAAAATGTAAAGATGAAGCATTGTCAGCAGTTACGCCAGCCGGAAAAAACAAAAACAATAGTAAAGGTAATCTGGTAATAAGAGCAGTAATTCTAATCAACTTTTTCTTGTCAGCTATTCGGCGAGTTATTTCGTTAAAAATTATTAAGCTCATATAAACCACCATGCTCAACAAAAACAGCAAACCCACCAAGAACTCAGTTCCCTTTAAGCTACGCAGAAAAACAAACTCGTTCATTAACGAAGTTCCAAATACCAAACCCTCCAACACCGTGAAGATGAAATGATATTTAAAAGTCAGTTTTTCGTTAGGTTCAAGTTT
>CAZOHR010000079.1:7693-12705 GCA_964579045.1 uncultured Bacteroidales bacterium
AGCTGATATCATACACAACTCTGTTCACACCTTTAACACGGTTGATAATATTGTTCGACATTTTGGCTAAAAATTCGTAAGGCAAATGTACCCAGTCGGCAGTCATTCCGTCGGTTGATTGCACAGCACGTAGAGCTACAACATTTTCGTAAGTTCTTTCATCACCCATCACACCAACTGATTGAACTGGTAAAAGCATTGCACCGGCTTGCCACACATCTTTGTATAAATCCCAATCTTTTAATCCTTGAATAAAAATATCGTCAACCTCTTGTAAAATTCTCACTTTTTCGGGTGTTACATCACTTAAAATTCTAATTCCAAGACCTGGCCCTGGGAAAGGATGCCTGCCTAAAATATTATCAGATATTTCAAGCGATTTTCCAACCCTACGAACCTCGTCTTTAAACAAAAGATTTAAAGGTTCAACGATTTTTAATTTCATAAAATCTGGTAATCCACCAACATTATGATGAGATTTTATTGTTGCAGATGGTCCTTTAACCGAAACAGATTCGATTACGTCAGGATAAATTGTTCCTTGAGCTAGCCAAACCACATTTTCGATTTTATGCGATTCAATATCAAAAGTTTCGATAAAAACTCTGCCAATAATTTTACGTTTTGTCTCCGGATCGCTCACTCCAGCAAGCTGAGAGTAAAATTCGTTTTTCGCATCAACACCAATCACATTCAAGCCCATACCTTTGTATGACTCTAAAACAGTTTCAAACTCGTTTTTTCGAAGCAAACCATTATCGACAAAAATACATGTCAGTTGTTTGCCGATTGCTTTGTGTAATAATACCGCAGCAACAGAACTGTCAACGCCACCTGAAAGTCCTAGAACAACCTTATCTTTTCCGATTTTTGATTGTAATTCTGCAATTGTTGTTTCGATAAATGAATCAGGAGTCCAGTTTTGTTTACAACCACAAATATCAACTATAAAATTCTTAAGTAGTGTCTTACCTTCGGAAGAGTGATAAACTTCGGGGTGAAACTGAATTCCCCAAGTTTGTTCGCCCATAATCTGGTAGGCCGCAACTTTCACATCATGAGTTGATGCAATTATCTTGTAATTGTCGGGTACTCTAACAATTGTATCGCCATGTGACATCCATACTTGCGAATTACTGCTCATATTTTTGAGCAAATCGTTGTCGGCATTAACAAAACTGAGGTTAGCACGACCATATTCTCGAGTATTTGATAGGGCAACTTCTCCGCCGTAAAAATGAGATAGATATTGCGCACCATAGCAAACTCCCAGCAAAGGAAATTTAGATTTTATTGCGGTAAGATCAGGCTTAAGAGCTTTTTCCTCACGTACCGAAAACGGACTTCCGCTAAGAATAACTCCTTTTATGTCGGAACTTAATTCTGGAATTTTGTTGTATGGATGAATTTCGCAGTAAACATTAAGTTCTCTTACTCTTCTTGCTATCAGTTGAGTGTATTGTGAACCAAAATCGAGTATCAGTATTCTTTCTGTCATTTTAGTGTTTTTTACGGTTTGCAAAGATGTGGAAAAAAAATGAAATTTGAAAAAGATTTTGGATGGGATGTTGGAATGTTGGGGGAGTGGGAAATGGAATGATGGAATGTTGGGGGAGTGGGAAATGGAATATTGGAATATTGGAATATTGGGGAGAATGGAAGGTTGGAGGATGAACCACTCCATCATCCCATCATTCCATCATTCCATCATTCCCCCAATATCCCATCATTCATTCATTCATTCATTCATTCATTCATTCATTCATTGTTAGTATTTCAAATTTGGATTTCCCATTTTTTTCTTACTTTTGCAACATTAGAAAAACGACATGGACATTAAAAACGTAAAATACGACTGCCGTCACTTTAAAGGCGGAATTCCCTGCAAACCAAACAAGGCAGAAGGTGTTGATTGTGAAAATTGTAATTTTTATGATAAAACTGGAAAGCGAATTCTAATAATTAAACTCGGTGCAATGGGCGATGTTATCAGAACAACTCCGCTTGTTGTTAAATACCGTGAACTTTATCCCGATTGCCACATTACTTGGCTTACACTATCGCCCGAAGTTTTGCCTAAAGATAAAATTGACGACATTTATAAATGGAACGAAACATCTCTTTATATTCTTTCGCGTAAAAAATTCGATTTAGCATTAAATCTCGATAAAGAAGAAGAAGCTTGTATGCTATTGGCTGATGTGGATGCGACTGAAAAGTACGGTTTTATATGGAAAAACAATCATATTGACGCAGCTACTCCAGCAGCAGTTCATAAACTGATTACAGGATATTTCGACCATCATTCTCAAGCAAATACAAAGAATTATATGGAAGAGATTTTCGAGATATGTCACCTCGAATTTAACGACGAACCATATTTGCTGAATTATAACAAAGTACTAGCTGAGAACTGGAAAACAAAAATGAATCTTCAGAGCAGCGGGAAACCAGTTATTGGATTAAATACTGGCTGTGGAAACCGCTGGCTTACTCGTTTATGGCCCGATGATTTGTGGATTGAGCTTATAAATATGCTAGTAAAAGAAGGATTCTACCCTGTGGTTTTGGGTGGTCCTCAAGAAAATGAAAAAAACTTGATGCTGTCGAAAGAAACTGGAGCGTGGTATCCGGGTATTTTTTCGCTCGAGGAGTTCTTTGCCGTTACTTCTTCCTGTGATATTGTTGTTACACAGGTGTCGATGATGATGCACATTGCTACAGCTTTGCAAAAGAAAATGGTTTTGATGAATAATATTTTCAACAAACACGAATTTTATCTTTACAACAGAGGCGTAATTGTTGAACCAGAAACTGGCTGCGAGTGTTTTTACGGCGGCACCTGCAAACGAGGCAAATCGTGTATGCATGATCTTAAACCGGAAATCGTTTTTGCGGAAATTAAAAAGCTAAGCGCGCAAAAATGAAAATAGCATATCTTTCAACATTCTATCCATTTAGAGGCGGCATTGCACAATTCAACGCATCGGTTCTGCGCGAGTTCGATAAAGCTGGCCACACTGCCAAAGCTTTTACTTTTACAACTCAGTACCCAAATTTTCTTTTTCCGGGCGAAACACAGTTTGTAAAAGATGGAGATATTGTTGACAAAATTGATGCTGACAGAATTTTAAATTCGGCAAACCCTTTAACATGGCCTGGTGCGGCAAAAAAAATTAAAAAAACCGAGCCTGACTTACTTGTAATGAAATACTGGATGTCGTATTTTGGTCCATCGCTAGGTTATGTTGCAGGAAATGTTGGAAAAAATACCAAAGTCATTACGATACTCGACAATGTTATTCCACACGAAAAAAAGTTTTTTGACGAGCCATTTACAAAATATTTCCTAAAACGTAATCATGCATTTGTGGCAATGTCGGAGAAGGTGAAAAACGATTTGCTTTACTATCTGCCAAATGCTAAAGTTACTCTTCTGCCCCACCCTCTTTACGACCATTTTGGCGACATTCAGGATAAGGCCACTGCACAAAAACAATTAGGCCTCGATCCCGACAAAAAAACTCTGCTTTTCTTCGGTTTCATCCGCGATTACAAAGGTCTCGATTTGCTTATTGATGCATTTGGAAAACTAGACAAATCATATCAACTTGTTATTGCTGGCGAAGTTTACGGAAATTTCGACAAGTATGACGCACAAATTGAGGCAAATCCCAACAAAGAGAACATCCACAAACACGTAAAATACATTTCGGATAACGAAGTTGCGACCTATTTCTCCGCCGCCGATGTTTGCATTCTTCCATACAAAGGCGCCACCCAAAGCGGAATTACTGGAATTTCATACCATTTCGAACTTCCAATGATTGCCACTGATGTTGGAGGCCTTGCCGAAATTATTCATCACGAAAAAACCGGCCTAATTGCACCAACTCCCGATGTGGAAACAATAAAAACCACAATCCATAACTACTTTAACAATTATTCAACAGATGCATTTATTGGCAATATCAAACAGCTAAAACAAGAATTAAGCTGGAAGGTTTTTGCAGAGAAGTTGGTGGAGTTTGGGAAGTCATGATTTTATTTTGTATATTGACTAGTGAGGCAGAATAAGAAAGTGATTGTTTCCTTTTTGAATATTACCACTAAACACGGTGTTGATAGAATAACTGAGTGAGCTGCTGGCATTTAATATTATGCAGAGATTGGATTAACTGTTACTTGTCCTCCAACCGCTTTTAATACCTTTATTATTGTTGAAAATTGAGGTTTAGCCGCTCCAGATAATGCTTTATACAAACTAGGTCTGCTCAATCCAGATTTTTCCGCAATTTTGGTCATACCAATTGCTTTGGCAACATTTCCAATGGCAGTTATTAAGTCGTTTTCGTTTCCATTTTCTAAAACTTCATTTAGATATTCAGCAATCATCTCGTTACTGTCTAAATAATCTGCTATGTCAAATCTAGTTACTTCCATATTTTTATCCTTTTAATGATTCCCAAATCTCTTTTGCCCTTACTATATCTTTCTTTTGGGTGGATTTGTTACCTCCCATTAATAAAATTATTATTTTTCCATCCTTTTCTTTAAAATAAACCCTATACCCTTTCGCATAGTTTATTCTAAGTTCTCTTATTCCATCTCCAACCGGTTCGCAATCGCCAAAATGTTCATCTTGTTCTAATTTCTGTACTCTTACTAAAATCTTAGCTTTTGCTCGCAAATCTTTTAGTTTTCTTAACCATTTATCAAATTCATTTGTTTTCTCAATAAAGTACATTTCAAATTGTATTCATTAGGATACAAATATAATCATATTTTTTTAAAAGAAACTGAAATTTGATGATTTTTTTGATTTTTTTCAAATTACGTACAAGCAAGATAGAATTAGTAGAGCTAAATGAGCAAGAACTGAGCAAACCTACTCCAGATTGGATCATTCTCTAGCTGAGCAGAGGAAGTTGGTGGAAATGGGTAAAGTGATTTGAGGATTATTACTTTTTGTGATCTATGTGGTCAACATAAAGATTATCTAAAGTTTTTAG
>CAZOHR010000080.1:0-590 GCA_964579045.1 uncultured Bacteroidales bacterium
GCTTCAAATAGCCATTCTGCGATTGTACCTGCAAACAAAGTTCCATGATGATTTAGATTCTCACTTTTTACATATCTGATGGACTTTACATATTGAGGGACGATTGTTTGTGTTGCCATATGAATGTTTAGTTTTAAAAATTTGCTGTTTAGATTACTTATTCAATTATAAATTTACATGATTTAAATTCACGATTATCCTTACGTGTCAGCTTTATAAAGTAAGTTCCAGGAATTCCGATATCAGATGTTTTAATAATATTTTCTGCTGATGTTGCAATTGTCTTATGCACAAGCTGTCCCGAAATATTAAATATCTCTATATCACATTCTTTGCCAGAGAAGTCGGCTGGGATGGTAATACTAATGTCAGATATCGCAGGATTAGGGTAAATATAAAGTTTGCGATTTGTAATGGATGGCACATTTGAGATGTCTGGATTTTTCAGGATATCCACCACAACTCCCTCAACCACAGTTAAGCTATAAGGCATTTCATCAGGGAGTAAATACCATCCGTTATTAGACCCTCCCCAGCCAAAGTTTACATGAAAGTAATTTTCAGAATTATATCCGTCCACAACAACATTA
>CAZOHR010000080.1:600-12704 GCA_964579045.1 uncultured Bacteroidales bacterium
GAATTAGAGTTGGAAAAACTAAAGGGTCATGTCCAATTAATAAAATAGAATTACTGCAGCCAATACGCAAATATGCATCATAAGCTTGGGCAACTTCAAAAGTTCCAGAGCCTTCCGAAGTATATACCTGAGTCGCAGCTATCCCACATGCAAAACTAAGAGCTGCTTTGTCGTTGTTAGTTGGTGGAACATGCTCTTGCCAATGCATATTTACAGTATCGAGATATTTGTTCAAATCAGTAAATGAAGGAAATCCGTTTGCATCAGAGTCATTATCTATCCAATAATTCCTACCTGCATAATTGTGATAATAATCGTCATCGTCGGTAAATTGTAAATTATTTGTAGTTTGATGAAAATTTAAAATCATTGCAATAGCAGTTGCTGGACATCCAGTATAACTCCTGCCCAAACTAACTGGATCAATCGGACACATATTCCAGTATGGAGCGCCTTGGTTCCAACTAAATTCCATCCAGCCGCCAGTAGTTGTGCTTCCTTCTGGAGGCCAAGATTCAAGTTGTGCTTCTCGACTAAAATCATCCGACAGCATTTTTTGCCACATCAACTTCCTTTGTAAAATCATTGTTTCTGGAAGTTTGTCGATTGCAGCAAGTCTCAATTTAATATCTTTCTCTAACAAACTAGTAAACTTACCATCAAGATTGATATTGTTATCAAAAGAGTAAGCAATGACTGGGGGTAGATTGTCATCTGCGGTAATGATTATGTATCCTTTGGGACTTAACTCAGCAATATAAAAGTAGGTAATATTATTACTACTATTTTCATAAATATCTTTAATAAAGTAAGAATCAGTTTTACCGTTAGTTTCAATTTTGTACTGTGCAATCTTATTTGCAGACTTAATGTCTGTTGGTGTTGCAAATGAATTTTGAGATACTAAAAGGATATCAAAGGTTAAAATCAGATAAAAGATAATGTTTTTCATAAATGTTAAAATTTGAAATGTAAAAATATAAATAAAAATATAGTTGTGATAATTATTGTGTGAAAATTATGTTAAAACCTATATTTTCCAATAGGAATTAGGATTACAACATTAGAAATTTATTGAAAAAATAGCTGAAGTTTATTAGTTTATTTATTCTGTTTGTCGAAAAAAGTTTAATTTTATACAGTTTTAAACTTTCACGAATGAATAAATTACTAACAATTTTAAGTTTTATCGTGATTTCAAATTTAATTTCTGCTCAGGAAACTAAAGTAAGAGAATTTGATTCCAGTCCATATGGGCAAAGAATTGTAAATAGTAATTTTACTGTTTTGGATATTGACTATGAGAGCAAGCTTTTGGCATTTAAGCATGTGTTTGAGTTTCCAGAAGTTTTTGATGAATTAGGGGAGCTTTACTATAAGCCCTGCAATTGCCACTATGTAGGGATGGACAGTCTTCCATTAGCTGGAGTTGTTTTAGGCGTTTATGATTTGTCGAAGCAGGAGTATTTAAAAACATTTATAATATACCAAGCAGTGCATGATACAGCTGATTGCACTAAATATGATTTGTCGCAAAAAATGCTGGATTCTGCAAAGTTGTTTTTTAAAGAGCATAATCTGGATTTTAATAAAAAGCCTAAATATGAAAATCTTTATGTAGTTGGGGACTCCATAAAAACATTTATTTATAATGATGTTGAATTCAGTTACTTTAGTAAACGTTGCGAGGAAAATGTATATTTTGATATGACCACATATTCAGAATTATATGCTAGAAAAAATGGTAGTATTCATACTCCAAAGTTGATTTACTCAATTTATCAGGAAGATAAGTATTATATGGCTGGTCAAGGGTTTATAAATTATCAATCGGCTTATGCGGAGAATGGTTATTTTATTTTTTAAATTCCCTTCTACCATTTCACCGCTGCTGCTGGTGATGCGGACAGTTACATTTACCATTTTAGCCCAGTATTTAAGCTGAGCGATTTTAATAAGTAGATGTGATTAAAGAATAAAATAACTTTTACTGATCAGTCCAATTATTTGCATTTTCATGCAATTCCGTTTCCAAATCATGAATAGGTTTAAGTGGAATCTCCGTGCCAGTTTCTCCTTTCTCAGAATAATCAAAAGGATTATCGAGATCTTTTATCAAGTAAAACATATAAGTAATTAAGAAGGTAACTAATAATGATAAAAACAATCCGAAGTAAAAAGGCTCGAATTTAATTATTATTAATCCAGAAGTTATGACAAGTCCCATAAACTCTACAATTGTGTAGGCAGAACTTACAAAATCGGTGTCCCTTATAGTTTCTATTCTAAGAACCATTTTGCGCAAGACATTTTGCTCATTCTTAAGTTTGATAATGTAATTAGGCTGAATTCCTTCCACTTCTAGTTTGATTAAAAACTCATTCATGTAACTAATCTTTTCAAGAATGTATTTAGTGTCGTGTTTTCGATAAAACCAATGTACTAATTCGGTAACAAATTGTTTTTGATACTCAGCAAATTCTTTAGCCGTTTCTGTTTTCTTTACTCGGTATACGGTATAAGTGTCATCAAGCATAGTGCGCAATGAAGCTGCGATTTCGGCAGGAAGTTTCTCACTTTCTTTATAATCTGACAACACACCAGAAATTAGAAATCCAATTAAAAAAATTGTACCACCAACCATCGTGGTAAAAAGTGCATTAAGCTCCATTATTTCGTAGCCGAAATAATTTGCCAGAAATTTTAGTCCACCAACTAATATAAGTAAAGGAACTACTTTAAATGCCAAAGCCCATTTTGCCCAGAATTTCTTCGAAGATGATACTAATAACTCTTGCGGTTTCATTGTTTTAAATAATATAGTTTAATTATCGTTTTGAAATTCAAAATTAGTATTTTATTTTGAAATTAAATTAAAGTTAAATAATCATTAATTATTTAACTTTAAACACATCAAAGGATACTTTGCTCAACCGAAAATGAACTTTACACCAGTAAGTTTTTCAGATTCGTCCCAAAGTTTTTCAGCGTCCTTAATGTTATGTGAATTCTCACTTGATTTAACCAGAACAGGATAACCTAACATTTGAAATATTCTCTCTGGACCATAGAATTCGCCTCCTTTAACGTTTAAGTCAGCTGACGCTCTAATTTGTGGAAATGCTCCAAGTTCTGGAGTTTGAATTACTAAATCGGCAACCGGGCGTATGATTTTATAAAGAAATTTGTGCTCGATATAATGTCCTAGATTTGTATTTGCAACACCTGGATGTGCGGCAAGAGCAATACTATTAATATTGTTAGTCTTGAATCTTCTTTGAAGCTCATAAGTAAATAAGAGGTTTGCCAGTTTCGACCTAGAATAAGATTTTAGTGGTGTATAATCGTGCCCGTTTTCAAATTGCAGATTTTCAAAATCCATCTTTGCGCCACGGTGGGCCATACTGCTTACATTTACAACTCTTGAATTTGATGTGGAGGTAATTATTGGCAAAAGTAGTCCTGTTAACGCAAAATGTCCTAGGTGGTTTGTTCCAAGTTGACTCTCAAAACCATCTTTGGTATGTCCATATGGAGTTGTCATGATGCCAGCATTATTCAGCAAAACATCAAGCCTTGAGTATTTGTTTTGAAATTCTGTAACGAATTTTTTCACAGATGAAAGATCTGCTAAATCAAGTTCTAGTGTATGTACTTTTGAGCTAGGACTTTCTTTCTTTATCTTTTTTATGGCCAATTCGCCTTTTTCTACTGATCTACATGCGATGATTATTTCTGCACCTTTACCAGCTAGGGCTTTGGCGGATTCATATCCCAGACCGCTGTTTCCTCCAGTTATAATTATTATTTTTCCTGTTAAATCAGGAATAAAATCTAGTGTCCATTTCTCCTTTTTCATCCTTACTAAGATTAATCACTAATTATTTCAACTCTTCAAGGGCACTTATTATCCGATTTGTAGATTGGGTAATAATAATTGCCAAAATACAATTTTATTTATTCAGGCAATAGTTTTATTACAATAATTTCACTTTTTGTTCCCACTCTCAGTGGAGGTCCAACTGTACCAACCCCTTGCGAGACAATTATTTTTGTGTTTTCATATTCATGAAGACCTCTGTTGTACGAGAATAGAATGGAAGTAATTAAATTCATAGGGAACATCTGACCTGCATGAGTGTGCCCTGATAATACAAGGTCAACACCATGCGCACTTGCATATTTAATTCCTTCTGGACTATGATGGAGCATTACCGACGGTTTTGATTCGTCAATAGCTAAAGAATCGAGAGTTTCTTTAATTGAAGAAGGGTTAAGCGCATGAAGATCTTTTGTTGCTGCATCAGGTTTCATATGATTTAATCCAATAATTTGGATTTCGCCAAAATCTACAACTTCATTTTCGAGGACATTTACTCCCAGATTTTTTAAGTATTGCTTTACTGTTTTTACTCCTGCATATCCATCGTGGTTTCCTGCAACGAAATATACTGGAGCAACAATGTCTTTTAAAGGTGATATACTTTGCTGCGACAACCTGCTTTTGCCATCAAATAAATCGCCAGTAATAAAAACAATGTCGGGATTCTGGCTATTAACAAGATTTACCATTCGTTGAACGAAGACCTGTCCACGAACATGCCCAACATGAACATCAGAAATGTGTACAATTGTAATTTCCTTCTTTAGGTTTTTAATTGGAATTTCGATATTTGTTACTCTTATGTTAAATGCATTCCAAACTCCAAATACTGTTATAAACAGTGCAAGACTTATGATCGAAATTCCAAATATAAATGGAGATTTCTTTACAAAAAGATGAATTAAATCTGCAATAGAAACACACAATAAGGTGTATAATAAAAATCCTGCACAGATTCCAGAGATTAAGAATAGTATATTGCCTGCATTACCAGAAACTCTTGACGACAGTGCCATTCCTGCAATCATAATAACAGTTAGAGAAGCAAAAATAATGTAAAATGGAGTAGTTTTTTCCATATTAAAGTAATATGAAAAACGTCTCGATAGGTAAATGTTTGCGGAAAGAATTATTCCGAAGAAGATAACTACAAATATAATTGCTATGATAGACTTCATCTCGATAGTGTTATTTTATTGTTTTAAAGGCAAAACTAGCTGTAATTTTGCAAAAATTAACAATAATTTCTTATTAAAAATTATTTAGTCTCATAATAAAATATACTTTTGTGCCCTTAATAATTTTTATTAATGAAAACGCATAGCTCATTTAGTTCGCTACATGACAAAAGGATTCCATTTAGCATAGCTGGTGTAATTGTGACACTAGGTATTGTATTTGGAGACTTGGGAACTTCACCATTGTATGTAATGAAGGCAATTATTCATGCATCAGGTGGTAAACCCGACGCAAATTATATAATTGGAGCACTTTCATGTATTATCTGGACTCTGACAATTCAAACGACAATTAAATATGTGATTATTACCTTGCGTGCAGATAATAATGGCGAAGGTGGCATTTTTTCTTTGTTTGCACTGATGAGAAGAAAAGTAAAATGGGCATTTGTCGTTGCAATTATTGGTGGTAGTACCTTGTTGGCTGATGGTATTATTACTCCTGCTATTACTGTTACTTCGGCAGTGGAAGGTCTAAGAATTATTAATCCTAATATTGCTGTAATACCAATTGTAATCTTAATTATTATCGTTCTATTTACTCTTCAACAATTTGGAACTGTAAAGCTTGGAAAGGCATTTGGTCCTCTTATGATTGTATGGTTTTTAATGCTTGGAATTCTTGGTATTAGTTCCATTGGACAGTTCCCACAGGTATTTAATGCTTTCAATCCACTCAAGGCAATAAGTTTCTTAATACAAACGCCGAGTGCCTTATTAGTTTTAGGAGCTGTGTTTCTTTGCACTACTGGCGCCGAAGCTCTTTATTCCGACTTAGGACATTGTGGGTATAATAACATTAAAGTTTCTTGGATATTTGTTAAGTCTATGCTGATTCTTAATTATTTGGGTCAAGGCGCATGGATATTAAGTCACCCACAAATGTTAACTTCAAATAATCCGTTTTTTGCAATCATGCCTACATGGTTTGTTTTGCCTGGGATTGTAGTTGCTACATTTGCTGCAATTATTGCCAGTCAAGCTTTGATAAGTGGGTCTTTTACAATAATAAGCGAAGCTATTTCCTTAAAGTTCTGGCCTAAGATTAAAATAAATTATCCTACAACCGTTAAGGGACAAATGTATATTCCTTCAATAAACCGATTCTTAATGATTTCATGCATTCTGGTAATATTGTATTTCCAAGATTCTTCCTCGATGGAGGCAGCCTATGGGTTATCAATAACCATAACAATGCTAATGACAACCATACTTCTAAGTATTTATCTAAGGTATGTTAAGCGCACTCCTATTTGGATAGTGGTTTTCTTTTTATGTGTTTTTATTCCAATCGAAAGCACGTTTTTAGTTTCAAATATGGGCAAATTCTTACATGGTGGTTTTGTTACAATTATTATAGGTGGATTTCTCTTTCTGATAATGTATATTTGGTATCAAGGAAGAAGAATAAAAAATAGTTTTATCAGTTATGAGAAGATTTCCAAGCATTTGCCAATTATTTGCGATCTGAGTAAAGACCTAACAGTGCCTAAGTATTCTACACACTTAATAAATATTACAAAGGCAAATAATCATGATGAGATTGAGACAAAAATTATTTATTCAATAATAAATAAATCACCAAAACGTGCTGATGTGTACTGGTTTATACATTTTGATAGAACCGATTTGCCTTTTCAGTGCGATTATGAAGTACAAGAGTTAGTTCCTGGTAAAGTTATAAGATTAGATCTTCGAATTGGCTTTAAAGTACAACCTCGTGTAAACCTATTCTTTCATCAGATTATTGAAGAATTGCAGAATGACAATCTTGTTGATTTGGGTAGCCGCTATAATTCTCTAAGTAAATATAATCTTGAAGGAGATTACAGATTTTTAGTAATTGATAGAATCCAGAATTATGATTTCGACTTTAATCCATTGCAGCAAATTATTATTGATGTGTATTATAAACTGAGAAGAATAGGTATTTCGGAAATAAAGTACTTGGGACTCGATTCTAGTATTACTACTTTAGAATCAGTTGCGCTGATACCAAATAAAAAGCAACATATTAAGCTAACAAGAATATCTTCTGCCGCTGTTGATGAAACACTATAAAACTTTGAATTAAGTAAAAAACAAAAGCCGCTACATTTTATACCATTTGTAATTATAAAATAGTCCATTATTTTTAAGGTCTTTTGGACTCGTCTATTTTATAATTTTACAATGGTTAATGCCGATGATAAATATGTTTAGTCGAATCGAGCGAAGTGATGATTGGACTCCTATTACATATTTACAATCGGTATTAAATCTGTAGCGGCTTTTGTTTTAGATTGCAAAGACATAGCAACATTCTAGTGTTTTATGTTAGCAACCTTATCAGGTTCATGTTTATGCTTAAAGAATATTGCAAATAGTATTGCAACAACAAGTGCATATGCTGCAAAAACCAACCAAACATCCGACCACATAATAGTGTTGTCGGTTCGTGTAAAGAATTTTTGAATTAAAAATCCGCTGGCACTGCTACCAATTATGGCACCAAAACCATTTGTCATCATCATAAATAAACCCTGAGCGCTTGAACGCATCGAAGGATCAGTAGTAGTTTCAACAAACAAAGAACCAGATATGTTAAAGAAGTCGAAGGCCATTCCGTAAACGATGCAAGATAAAATTATCATCCATAAACCATCCGTAGGATTTCCCCATCCAAATAATGCAAAACGCAGAACCCAAGCTATCATACTGATTAGCATAACTTTCTTTATCCCGAATTTTTTTAGGAAAAATGGTATAGCCAGAATAAACAAGGTTTCGGATATTTGGGAAATAGACATAACTATTGTTGAATATTTTACAACAAATGAGTCGGCATATTCTGGAAACTCTTTAAAATGATCGAGAAAAACATCACCATAAGCATTTGTTAATTGTAAAGCTGCACCAAGAAACATCGAAAAGATGAAAAACATTGCCATTTTTGGGTTCTTAAACAAACTAAACGAATTTAAGCCTAGAATCTGAACCATAGATTTCTTTCCAGTATTTTGAGCTAGTGGCGGGCATTTTGGCAAAGTGAAAGCATATAAACCTAGTAATAATGATGTCGCAGCTGATATATAAAACATGTTCTCACTGCTTTTATTTCCAGTTAGGTTTACAATCCACATTGCGGCAATAAAACCTATTGTTCCAAATACTCTGATAGGTGGAAAAACTTTAACAACATCATATTTATTATTTATCAATGCCGTATATGCAATCGAATTTGCCAAGGCTATGGTTGGCATATAGAAAATCATAGCAGCTAAAATCCCCCAGAAAAATGCTGAAGGGCTGTTTATTTGAGGAATGAAAAATAAACAAACACTACCAAGAATATGAAGAATTCCATATAACTTTTCAGCGTTTATCCATTTATCTGCAATCATACCAGTGAGAGCGGGCATGAATAGTGATGCTATACCCATAGTTGAAAAGATTACTCCAAATTCTGCTCCCGACCACTGCTTTGTGCCAAACCAATAATTCCCAATAGTAATTAGCCATGCACCCCAAATAAAGAACTGTAAGAAGTTCATTAATACCAACTGATTTTTTACTTTCATTTTATTTCGTTTTAAAATAATCCTCATTATTGATTTCAAAAATATATAAAGTTTTTGGAATAACAATTTTTGAAAAAAAATCATATTGGCTAAATATGAACATTATTGGCGGCAATTTTTTATTTTCACAACTAAAAAGATTTTATTTCGTTATAAAATAAGTTTAACTTTGTTTAAAATTTACAAATATGAAAAAGGTAATTATAGTTTTTAGTCTTTTGTTTGTGATCGTAAGCTTAAGTGCTCAAACTGAAACTCCAACTACAAAGTTCGAGAAAGACAGTGCTTGGGTTGATACCTTAAATAAAAATCTTATTGGTTTAAATGTATATCCAGCCTTTGGAATACTTGGTGGCGGACGATTACCAACAACTAAAATATTTTTGCAATACAAGCATTATTACGACCACATGAACTTGCGTACAAGTATTAATTACATTAGCTTCTACAGAGATTATGACAATCTTGATATTATGGGAGTCACAACCGATACTCTGATTGCAAATAACGACACTATTGTGGCTGATAGTATGGTTTTTAGAAAGTTTTATTACGATATTTATTCTTATGATTTTCGATTAGGTTTAGAAGCTGCCTTCCCAAATAAGGGATATAGGTTTTTTATTGGGGGCGGTTTGATTGGCGGATATCATTATACTGGAGAATATTACTATCATTATAAGCGGGAATTTACCGGCTATCCAGTAGAATATGTAAATATTAATCCTATTAGCTCCGAGACTGTTGGATTTCGTAAAACCTCTTTCTTAAAAGTAGGGGTAGACTTTACTGTAGGGGTGGATATTAATATTTCGCCAAACTGTGTTATTACTGTACAATATGCCCCAGAATTGGTTTATTATCACAATATGAAGCAAGAGATTCTCGATCCAGATAACTATTACACTAGCGAAATTGGAAACGGAGTTAATTTTATTCCCGATTATATCGATTTTATTGTAAATATCCGATTTTAAGGAAATTACAGAATCTCGGTAATCTCTTTTAAAGATTTTACTTCAAAGCTAGGTTTGAAATCATGCACTTCGTTGTTGTTATTAAACCACAAAGTGTCAATTCCTAATTGCGCAGCTCCTTTAATGTCAACTTCTATATCGTCGCCAATAATAATTGAGCTCTTGGGTGTTGAGCCAGTACTCTCGAGTACAAATTCAAAGTATTCGCGGTTAGGTTTGTTGCAGCCAACTTCTTCGGAGGTAAAAACCTTATCAAAATATTTCTCAATATTGCAATTCTTGATTTTAAGATATTGCACTTCTTTAAAACCGTTTGTTACAAGATAGAGATTGTATTTTGAACTTAGATATTCCAATAATTCTACTGAGAAAGGAAATAGTCTGGTTTTTGTTGGGCTAATATTTATATAATCCTCGCCCATTTGTTTTGAAATTGACTCGTTGTCTAAACCAAATTCTTTATTTGTAAGGTAAAAGCGATACCAACTTAACAATTCTTTGGTTATTTGTTTTGAACGATAGTCGCTCCACAATTTGTCGTTTATTTCGCGATATGTTTTGTGGAATTTGTCAAATTCACACAGTGAATCAATATTATATTTGTGAAAAATTTCTTTGAAGGTTTCTGCTGAATTTGTTTCGAAATCCCACAATGTCCTATCCAAATCTATAAATACATTTTTATATCCCATATCCGATTTTTATCACCGCAAAATTATAAACGATTATTTTTATTTTTACTGATAAAACTCTCAAAATTTTAAATTATTGTTAATTATTTAAGTTTTTGGTAACTCTGGGCATAGCCATTGGTTAGTCAAAACAAATAATTCCCCTCCACTATAAATGCAAATTCTATTAAATTTTATCAAAAACCCACTTGTGTAACTTTAGTTACAGTAACACAAACAAAAAGTTTGTAATTTTGTTCCATTAAAAAAACTATAATGGATACATTTAAAAAGAAGTTAATTTTTAGAATTGTTTTGACTGTGCTTGGTGGAATAGGAGGGTTTTTGTACTGGCACTATGTAGGTTGTGCTTCGGGGGCATGTGCTATTCAATCGAAATGGTACTTGTCGTCGCTATATGGCCTTATTATTGGTTACCTTGTAAGTGGATTATTTATTAAGGATAAAAAAGATAGTTTAGAGAATGAAAAAACAGATATTAATAAAGACTAAAATGAAAAAAATGAAAAGATCAGCGATTATTTTTGCACTTGTGATTGGTGTTTCTGGGTTGGTATTTAGTTGTGGCGGTGCTTCAACAAAAGATAAAAAAGTTAACGAAACAACCGAAAATGAAAAGCCAGCACCTGGCAGTTTTGATGATATTATTAACGGTTCTGTACCTGTAATAGTTGACTTTTATGCAACTTGGTGCAAGCCATGTAAGGTTCAATCACCGATAATTGACGAAATTCAAGCTGAGTTGGGTGATAAAGTTAAGGTTATCAAAATTGATGTAGATGTAGAAACTGATCTCTCGGAACGATACGGGATAGAGAGTATTCCTACAATTATGATTTTTAAAGACGGTAAAACCATTTTTGAGGCAGTTGGTGTTCAGGAGAAAGAGGTTTTGACAAAAGTAGTTTTGGATGCTCAGTAGGCGGTAAACGGTCCCGAAGAATAAAAAATCTACGATTTTTGTTATTCTTCGAGGATCCTCGTTAAAAAAAGAAATTGCTTAGCAAACTTTTTAACGAGTCTATTAAAATTACAAATTGTATTTCTATAAAATTGTAAATTCAATTTCTATTTTAACGGGATAATCGGTAAAAATTGGTAAGCGGTAAGCGGTAAAATTGGTAAGCGGTGACTTCGAGACAATTTCGATGAAAAATCGAAATCCCTCAGTCACCTTATCGGTAGGTCATTGGGTCAGTAAACGGTAAGCGGTAAAATTGGTTCGCGGTAATTGGTAAGCGGTAATTGGTAAAATTGTTCCGACGCGGATTAGGTAATAGGTAGTTGTACTGTATTTAAATCCCTGCTAAAACCAACAACTCCGAACTCCGAATCCCGATAAAACAGAAATTGCTGATATTTTATTAAAAATTATAATTTAATGTTTTATTGGACTCTCAAAATAAGATTGCAATGCAATTTCTTATTTTATCGAGGATCCTCGAAAAACAACAAATCCGACAAAAGGCGGATTTTGTTTTTCGGGACTCCGAACTCCTCCGCCGCGGCGGACGAACTCCGAACTCGGTTTAATAACTAAATAATAAATAGATTTATATGAAGAGAGATGTTAGAGTAGATGATCAGCGCTGTCCGAAGAATCATCGTTGTCCGGCAATTAATGCTTGCCCACAGGACGCTATTTCACAGGATCGCAGCGGAACACCCATCATAGACAAAGAAAAATGTACAAATTGTGGAATATGTATTAAATATTGCCCGCATACGGTATTTCGGGGTTAAAAGAGCTTTTT
>CAZOHR010000081.1:0-12508 GCA_964579045.1 uncultured Bacteroidales bacterium
TGCTGTATTACGAAGATCTATATGTTTCATACAATGACTCTAAAACTGGATGGTCGCAGGCAATAAATATGCGTAGTTTAAATACTGAAGGTCATGATGCTTCTGTTGGTTTGGCACCTGATGGACAAATTCTATATACATACAAAGGCGTTCCAGATGGTACTTTATTCGAGAGTATGCTAAAGGGCGACAACTGGTCAAAACCAAAGGAATTGAATGGAAATATTAATACAAAGCTTCATGAAACATCTGCCTCTATTTCTTATGATGGCAAGAAACTTTATTTTGTGAGCAATAGGCCAAAAGATGATGAGGGTAAACCTAGTTATGGCGGTGGTGATATTTTCGTGTGTGAAATGCAGAAGAATGGAAATTGGGGTCCATCGAAAAACTTAGGACCTAAGATTAATTCAAAATACGACGAAGAAGGTGTTTTTATGCATCCAGATGGTGTTACAATGTACTTCTGTTCAAAACGTGATGGGTCAATGGGAGGATATGATATATTCTCAACCGAATCTGATGGTGCTGGAAATTGGTCAGATCCTATAAATATTGGTTATCCTGTTAATACTCCTGATGATGACGTTTTCTTTGTGGTGGCAGGAAATGCACGTTATGCTTTTTATTCTAGTGCTCGCGATGGCGGTTACGGATTGCAGGATATTTACAGAATTACTTTCCTCGGTCCAGAGAAAATGATGGTTATGGGTACCGAAGATATTCTTATCGCTAGTTCGAATGCAACTATTCAGCAAAAAGTAGAACAAGAAGTTGTCGAGGTTAAAAAAGTTCGTCTAACAATTATGAAAGGTACAATTACCGATGCTTTAAGCGGAATACCAGTTGAAGCAACAATAGAAATAGTTGATAACGAAAAGAATGAACTTATCACAACTCTAACTTCGAATTCAAAAACAGGTAAGTATCTAGTTAGTTTGCCTTCAGGTAAAAATTACGGTATAGCAGTAAAGGCTGATGGATATCTTTTCTATAGTGAGAATATTGATATTCCTGAAGCAACTGCTTATCAAGAAGTAACAAAAGATATTGTACTTAGCAAGGTTGGTATTGGATCAAAAATTGTCCTTAAAAATATCTTCTTTGATTATGGAAAAGAAACTTTGCGTGAAACCTCATTCCCAGAATTGGATCGTTTGGTTGCATTACTCAGTTCTTATCCAAATATGACAATAGAGATCGGTGGGCATACTGATAATCATGGTAGCCTTAAGCTTAATACTGATTTGTCTGAAGCTCGCGCAAAATCCGTGGTTGACTATCTGGTTGAAAAAGGTGTTAGCAAAACCAGATTGTCATACAAAGGTTATGCATATTTGCAGCCTATCGCTACAAACGATACAGAGGAAGGACGTCAGCAAAATAGACGCGTTGAATTTAAAGTTGTAAGCATAAAATAAAAACTATTATGAAAAGAACATCAGCATTTTTTATCGCTCTAGGTATCTGTATTAACTTGGTGTCGCAAGTAGATGTTAAGTTCTCTGATTCAAACTTTCCTGGAAAATCAGAGCAAGTTGCAATAGCAAAGAAGCAAAT
Organism: uncultured Bacteroidales bacterium; assembly: GCA_964579045.1. GTDB lineage: Bacteria > Bacteroidota > Bacteroidia > Bacteroidales > ML635J-15 > Bact-19. The sequence continues at coordinate 1,561 of CAZOHR010000081.1, forward strand.
TAAAAATGCTGATGTTCTTGTTTTTTCAGAAAATAATATAACTGAAGGATTGATTCTCTACAAAAAGGCATACGAACTGAATCCTGATAATTCATTTCTGAACTTTAAAATTGGATTCTGTTATTATAATACTACCCAAAAATACGATTGTCTCAGTTATTTTGAAAAAGCCTATCTTCTTAATCCAAAGGTTGACAAGAAAATTGAATATTATCTTGCACGTGGTTATCATCTGAATTATAAGTTTGATGAGGCGATAAAACATTATAATTTGTTTACCTCACAATTAAAGGATAAGGCTGAAATTGACGAAATAGGCAAATATATTACAGAATGTAGAAATGGTAAGGATTTGCTTAAAGATACAACCAAGGTGGAGATAATTAACTTGGGTGAGAATATAAACTCCGTGTATCGTGAATACGGACCTATGGTTACTTCAGATGGATCGAGATTGTATTTTACTTCGCGACGTAAAGGTTCAACAGGAGGTGTACTATCAGATGATGGAATGTACTTCGAAGATATATATGAAGCAGTTAAAACCGAAACAGGATGGACAAAAGCTCGTAGTGTTGGTACTCCATTAAATACAAAAATGCATGATGGTGTTGTTGGACTTTCTTCTGATGGACAGCAACTATTTGTTTATGTTGATATTAATGGCGGTGATATTTATGTGTCACAGCTTCGTGGAAGTAAATGGTCAAAGCCAACAGCACTTCAAGGTGGGGTAAATAGTAAATATCATGAGTATAAAGCTTGTATCTCTTTCGACAATAAAACATTATTCTTTATTTCAGATAATCCTGCATTATCAATAGGGGGTAGAGATATTATGTATTCTAATTTAGATCACCTAGGTAATTGGTCTCCTCCAACTAATGTTGGGCCAATGATCAATACTCCATTTGATGAAGTTGATATTTTCTTACATCCTGATGGCAGAACAATGTATTTTAGCTCAAACGGTCATAATACAATGGGTGGTTTTGACATTTTTAAATCTACAAAAAATGCTGATGGCGAATGGACCACACCTGTAAATCTTGGTTTCCCTATAAATACTCCGTTGGACGATGCTTTTTTTGTAACTACTGCAAGCGGAAAAACTGCATATTACGCATCGGTTAGACCTGAAGGAAGTGGCTTACATGATTTGTACGAATTAAGATTTGAGGTTGATGAGGTTGCAAAGCCTGTAGAAGAAAGAGTTCTTGTTACTCTTGTTAAAGGTACAGTTAGAGATGCGATTACAACTTTCCCACTCGAAGCCAAAATAGAAATTATTGATAACAATGCAAATGAAGTTGTTGCTACATTTGTTACTAACAGTCAGTCTGGTGGATACATTTTCAACCTACCTTCGGGCAAAAATTACGGTATAAATGTAAGCAAGGATGGATATCTTTTCCACTCCGAAAACTTTAATATTGCTGATACAGCGGATTATAACGAGGTTGTTATTGATATAGAACTTCAAAAAATTGAAGTTGGAACTACAGTAGTTCTTAAAAATATTTTCTTCGATTATGATAAGGCCACATTGCGACCAGAATCTTTTGCCGAATTAAATCGAGTTGTCGAAATATTGAAGAAACAACCAAAACTTAAAATTGAGATTTCTGGTCACACCGATAATAAAGGTGGGCTAGATTATAATAAGCAATTGTCAAAAGCAAGAGCAAAGACTGTAGTTGAGTATCTTATAGATAAAGGCATCGCGGCAGATAGACTCACTTTTGAAGGGTATGCATTCGAAAAACCAATCGCAACAAACGATACTGACGAGGGCAGACAACTTAACCGAAGAGTAGAATTTAAGGTTATTAGTAATCAGTAAATTGATAAATAGAAATAAAAAAAGAGCAGTGATTTGATTCTAAATCCTGCTCTTTTTTATTGTATGAAATTTATCTTATTCTAAAGAACCAACAGTTTCCTCAACTTCTTTGAGAATTTCACAAGATTTAACCAATTCTTTCATTGCAGTATGGTCAGGATATAACGGTCTGTCGATATCAAGGAAATCAACATGACGACGAATAACTTCCCATGCCTTAGTAGTTCCAACGCCGAATTTCTCTATTTCCTCTTTCCTAAAGTCTAGTGCTTGAGCAGCAGCCATAAATTCAATACCAAGAATTCCATAAGCATTGTCAAGGATTTGGAAATTCTTAATGGCAGTGTTCATACCCATTGAAACGAAGTCTTCTTGGTCAGCAGCAGCTGGAATTGACTGAATACAAGCAGGAGCAGACAAAATTCTTTGTTCAACAATTAGTGTGTCGGCAGTATATTGACTTAACATAAGACCTGAGAACATTCCCGCACCTTTAGTAAGAAAATCTGGTAATCCAACACTTAGAGCAGGATTATTAAGTCTGTTCATTCTTCTTTCAGATAACACAGAAACCATGGTAATAATATACCCAGCCATGTCCATAGGAACAGCAACTGGAGATCCTTGGAAGTTCGCACCTGAGAGAGCAAGGTTTTTATCAGGGAAGAAGATAGGATTGTCGCCTACTCCATTAAGTTCAATTTCAACTTGAGATTTTGCATAAGCTAAAGCATCATGTGCGGACCCGATAACCTGAGGAGTAGAACGCATTGAGTAAGCATCCTGAACTTTGCATTTAACGCGACCTTCTTTAAGATCACCTCCCATAACACATTTTTCGATTGCAAGTGCAGATCTGATAGCGCCTTTAAAACCACGAACTTCGTGCAATAATGCGGTGTAAGGTTTCATGTTTGCACGCAGTGCCTCTAGAGACATCGAAGCAGCAATTTCGGCTTGTTTTAGCCAGTTATTTGCATCCACGATAAATATTGCAGACATGGCAGTTAAAACATTTGAACCATTTATAGTTCCTAATCCATCACGAGCCAATAAATCAGGAATAGGAATTCCAGCTTTTTCCATTGCTACTTTTCCGTCGTATAGAACGCCGTCAATGTATGCTTGTCCTTCGCCCATCATCAATAATGCTATCTGAGACATAGGAGCAAGGTCTCCACATGCACCAACCGAACCTTTCTGGCAAACATAAGGAGTTACTCCTTTATTAAGCATATCAACCAAAGTTTGAGTAATCTCAGGACGAATTCCACTGTTGCCGTGAGCATGAACATTGATACGACCAAGCATTGCTCCACGCACATATTCGATTGGAGCAGGATCGCCAATACCAGCAGCATGATTATACACTAAATATCTTTGGAAGTCTTTCACTTGGTCATCGTTAAGAACAACTTCGGAAAACTCGCCGATTCCTGTGTTTACTCCATACATGATTTCACGTGCTACGATTTTTTTTTTTTTTTTTGCACGACAGGCTTTTATTCTTTCTAAGGCCTCTGGTGCCAATTCAACTTTGCGTCCAAAACGTCCTACTTCAACAATATTCTCAACGGTAAGTCCGCTGCCTGTGATTACTAATGGTTCCATAGTTTGATTTATTTTTATTTTACATAGTTTGACATTACAAAATTAAGATTATTTATGTAATACAAAAGGGATTCTTGATTTTAGTTTTTAACAGAAGTAAACAGTGAAACCAATGGTTAGATTTAGAAAAAAAGCTCCTTTATTTATGTTATCATATTATTGCGATCGCAATTTGCTTTACTCTAGAACGGGACGCTTATTTGTGTATAGAGCCCAATCATCCCAGAAAACAGATAACGTTTTTCCATTTTCATTCATATAATTGATTAGATCTTCGCCTGTGTAAAGCTTTTGAGGATTAAAATCTGTGAATCCATCAGGGTATTTGTCATTTGGATGCTGAGTAAATCCTGTGATATCAAATACAACCTGTCTTTCCTCTGTTTCTGAAATCAAAGCCATATAAAATCTGCCTTCATTTTCGTCACCTTCTTTTAAATAAAGTTCAATTTGCTGCCACTCTCCAAAAACCACCGGAATATTTTCATTTGTTTCTTCCCAAACACAATCCCAATGTGTTGTTTTCCATTCTGTTGCACTGACATGAAAATATAATTTGCCACCTGAAACAGCCTCAGATTTTATCAAACCAACTGATATTCTAAATCTTTTAGATTCATTATGAAGTGCACTATTATTCCAAAATTCAAATAATGTCAGCCAATCAAAAGTTTTATCCCATGTTTCGAGGCTTGCCATGTCGTTATGTAATTTGACACTTATAGTCTGGAAAATTTCCTTGAAGCATTTGTTACCCGACATAACAGTATTCACTCGTCCCTTCATGTGGTCACCTTCTTTAATGTGTGGTTCTATGATAGTAAAACACAAAACACTGTTGGATGTATCTTCTGTGTCAGGTTCTATGCTAGCAATTCGTTGTGAATCGTCTCCATCTTCGTAGTTTACCCAAATATCTCCAACATTCTCATGGTTTTTAAAGCGTTCCCAATTGCTCAAAGTAGTGGAATCATTACTGGAAAACTCATCAACATTGCTCGAGCGCTCAATTATTTGTGTTTCTTCAAAATCCGTTTGAAAGATTAATTCTTCGGCACTACTGCAATCACAATCGTAATTTATACTTCTTTTGCGACATCCAGCAACAATAATTAACAGTATGATTATCAGCAATAAAGGCTTCATTTGAAATTCTTTTATGTTAAAAATTACTCTCACAAATTTAGTTTATTATCGGGAATATTCTTTTCAAAACTAGGCGATGCCTCATTTTATTTGGTTCATACTTTTAGATTATACAGAAGTCAAGAATTTTTTAAGCTGCCCACTTCGACTCCGCCGCGGCGGATCAGAGCACCGCTTTCAGGGCGAAAGAGGAATTTAGGTTTTCAACCTGAAGCGGTGCTCCAGGTTGAAGTAAAATCAGGCCTACAGCCTGAAGAAACCCGTTTAAGATGTTCTTTAACAAATCAGGCTGAAAGTCAGATTTGTTATATTCTTTTCAAAACTAGGCGATGCCTCATTTTATTTGGTTCATACTTTTAGATTATACAGAAGTCAAGAATTTTTTAAGCTGCCCACTTCGACTCCGCCGCGGCGGATCAGAGCACCGCTTTCAGGGCGAAAGAGGAATTTAGGTTTTCAACCTGAAGCGGTGCTCCAGGTTGAAGTAAAATCAGGCCTACAGCCTGAAGCGACCAGCTTAAGACGTACTTTAACAAATCAGGCTGAAAGTCTGATTTTATTTCAAAACGAGGCATCGCCTCGTTTTTTGAAGTCTCTATGGAATCTTCGCCCTGAAGGGGCAGCTTAAATATTGTGCTCACCAAATCATGCTGAAAGTCTTGAAAATATTGTTGGTTCAAAACCTGCTTTACCCCATCAAAATTTTTAGCAATCCTTCCTTTTTGCGCCTAGAGACATCTACATGTGAGCCATCCTCAAGAATTAGATATCCACCCTCGCCTGGAATGTATTTGGCGATAAATTTGAGATTTACAAGGTGGGATTTGTGTACACGATAAAATTTTGAGCCACTCAAGAGCAATTCGAAATCCTTGAGCGTCTTTGAGACTAAGATTTTTTCTTTGGTGGTGAGATAGAATAAAGTGTAGTTATTGTCGGATTCACATCTTATTATTTCACTGATTTTGATAAATCTAATGCCATCAGAAGCAGGAAGAGCAATCTTTTCGAGACTTGTAATATTTGAAATGAGAACATCTATTTTACTTTCGACGGTTTCGGCCGGAGCCATAGCCTTAACTTTCTCAACTGCTGCAATTAACTGATCAGGATCTACAGGTTTTAGAATATAATCTACGGCGCTGAATTTAAAAGCTTTAATTGCATAGTGATCGAATGAGGTAACAAATATCAGTTTAAAGTTGCGCTTAGGCAATTTTTCCAATAAGTCGAAGCCTGTACCATCTTGCATTTGTATGTCGAGAAAAACCAAATCGGGATTATTCTCGGTTATACAATCTAGTCCGCTCGCAACAGAGTCGGCTTCGGCAATTACTTCTATTCCGGTGCAATACTTCTCGACAAAACTCTTAATTATGTTTCGACCGTTTAATTCATCGTCAATTACTACTGTTCTTATCATGGCTATTGATTTTGTATTTCAGAATAAGGAATTTTTACTATTACTTTTGTTCCACATGCTTTGTTGTTTTCGTCATTGAGGTCGATAATCTGACAACTCATTCCAACCTCTGTTTCCTTGTTCAAGGCATCCAGTCTTTCACGGGTAAGTTGCATACCTATCGATTTGTGTTTTTTTCCATCAGCTCTATATCTTTCTTTTAATGCCGCCGCCGCCACTCGCCCAATACCATCATCGGTAATTTCGCAGGTGAGAGTTTGACTCTCTTCATCGTCATCGATGTTTATTGTTATTTTGCCAGGGGTTTCTTTGTGCATTATTCCATGAAGAATAGCATTCTCCACAAAAGGTTGAATAAGCATAGGTGGAACCGAAATCAACTCTTCCTCAATATTGTCCGATAAGTTAATCTCGAAATTAAATTTATTATTAAATCGAACTTTTTCTAAGTCCATATATAGATTCAGAGAAATAATCTCATCGCTTAATGGCACATTTTGCTGTGTTGAGTTCTCCAAAATCATACGAATTAAACGAGCAAATTTTGATAAATACCTCTCGGCCGAATAAGTGTCATTGACTGCAATAAAACTCTGAATCGAATTCATTGCATTAAAGATAAAGTGAGGATTCATCTGTGATTTCAATAGGTTTTTTTCAATCTCTAGAGCTTTTTGCTTTAGATCTTTTTCTGCACTTATCCTTCGGTATTGATATGATTTAAAGAGTACAAATATTATGACTATTGTAAAAAGGAATGCTGCAATTAAAATCCATACCAACTGCTCTTTTCTTTTAAGTTCTTCTTTATGAATTGCCTGACTAACTACAATCTCGTGCTGACGTGTGATAGAATCTTCAGCTTGTTTTTTGTTGAATTTATATTCTACCTCCATTCTGGTGAGTTCTTTAATAACATCATCATTGCGAGTAGAATCAATGTATTGTCCATTTAGTAAAAGCATTTCATATGCTTCTTTATATCTGTTTTGTCTTTTGTAAAAATCGGATAGAAATGCAGTTACTTGCACTATCAGACTTTTATAGCCATTTCGTACAGATATATCATAAGCTTCGCTTAGGTATTTTTCAGCATTCGCATTATCTTTCTTTAACTCATAGGCAATCCCAAGATTAATAGAGGTTGTTGCAAGACCAAATATGTTGTCAGATTTTTTGCAGATGGAGTATGATCTTAAAAAACACTCGAGACTTTTATCGGTCTCATTCATATCTTGATAAACAAGACCCATATTATTTAATGTTGATTGCAGATTCTGTTCATCGCTGTATTTTTCTCTTATCTCTAAGGCTTTAATCAGATAGATCAATGCGTTTTTGTAATCTTTTAACCTGTAATATGTAGTTCCAATATTGTTAAAGGAAAAAGACAATAGTATTGGGTCATTTATTTTTTTTCTTATTTCAAGCGATTCGAATTGAAGTTTAAGAGCTTCATCATTCATTCCTTGGTCTTGTTTTATCATCGCCAAAAAATCTTTTGAGTACGAAATTCCCTCCTGATTATTGTTTTTCTCTACTATCGCAACTTCCTTATATGTATATTCTTGGGCTTTTATTAAATCGCCGATATAATAGTAAATGTTTGCGATAAAACTATAACATCTTAGACCCAAGTTGCCCCAGTCTTCGAGCTCGTAATAAATAGGTTCTAATTTCGACGCATATTCAATTGCCAGTACATATTCTTCGAGATATTGATAATTTAAAGCGATATTATAGATTATATTTGCTTTCTCTGCTGTATTTAGAGAGTCAGAATCGGTAAACTTTTCGGTTTCTCTTAAATTTAGAGCTTTGAAGTTATACTCTAGAGAAGTGCTGTAATCACCATTGTAGTGGTATGCGTTAGCTTTTCGGCGGTACACTTCGCACAGATTTTGTTTGTCGTTATCATTAAGAGCAAGAGTTTCTGCTTTCGATAATAGTATAATTGCCGAATCGGGATTGTCTATTAGTATTTTCTTAGCATCAGCAATGAATTTCTCAGTTTTTTTATTCTCATTCTGAGCACCTACTGTTGCGAAACTACTTAGGAGTAAAATTAAAAGGAAAAGTTTTGCGACTTTCTTATGTTTATATCTTTGAAAATTCATGGTTCTTAATTTTGATGCTAATATAATAAGAATTCAGAATATTTTGGTAGTGATATTTTTTAAACGGTGACTTTGAGTGAGGGAATGGTTGAAAAAAAGTGCAAAATATCAAATGACAGCGGTTATAGCTATCGCTTCTCCTATAGCTGGCGGCTCAACGCAACGCTATTAAATTACTACATAGACAACCAACCAACTCGTGTGAGTGTAAGTTTATATTTTAGTGAATATTCAGGTTTATAAACTTAATTGTTAATGCGCAAAACAAATACAATTTGAAATTTGCTAATTGGAACATTTAACTGAATATATTATTTTATAAACAAATCAAAATATAAACATAGAAAAAAACATTTATTTGCAGAAATATTTCTTTATTTTCTTCATAAAGCATTATTTCTTATTCTTTCGTATAAAATTTTAATTTTAAGTCAAAATTATTGCTTTATTCTCAGTTTTTAGCTATCTTGCAATAAGTTTTTCTTTTCCTTAATAGTTGTTATAGTGGTATTAATAATTTAAAAATAAAACAAAATGAAGACAATTGTATTATTTGGATTGTTGATTGTTCAATCAATAGCAATATTTTCTCAAGACCATGTTTTCTCCAACCACAGTGAGTGGATATGTGGATAATGAACAGTTTTTGGTGGATAATATAGTGTATAGATGAGATACTGTAATAAATGCAAACACATACGAAATAATTAGTACATTTAGAAGTAGATATATTTTGTGGAAAATAATAAAAATTTAATGTAAAACTATTTTATATGAGAAAAGTTGTTTTAATTCTTACAATACAATTAATTTGTAATTTAGCATTTACTCAAGCGGAGACTAGGCAAAATCAAGAAAAATTGTCAATATGTTTATTTGAATATTCAGATTACATGCAATCTTCAAATTATTACGATGATTTTGTTGGTGAGATAAGTAACCCTGAAGGTATAGTAGAATATGATTTTGAGGCTACTGATTACAATTGGCAAATTGGTTTTCCAAATAAAGGTGACTGGACACAAGGATGCTCTCCTCAATTGCCAGAAATTGGCAGTACAGTTTTGATTACTGATACAATTAATACCTATCCAATCAATAATGTATCTGTAGTTTTATACCATATTCGAAAGCCTCAATGGGCAATTGATCAAAATAGGTGTTGGAGTTATTTTATGTTCCAATTCATGTATAAATGTGAAACTGACACATTAGAAGATGGCCTGGAGATTGAAGTGTCGTTTGATGGAGGCATTAATTTTGTTAACGCAATGGATTCTATCAGTCTACTAAATATTGACAATCCGCCACTATATATTGACGGAGATTTTGCTGATTTTCCAGGTGACGGAAAGATTTTTGGTATTAGTGGCACTTTTATACCTGGCAGTACAACCGATTGGGGTAAATATTATTTGGAATGTGCATGGGATTATAATATTAGTAATATTAGTACAGATTATGCAATTGTCAGGTTGACTTTTAAGAGTGATGGCAATGATACTGGCAAAAGAGGGATTATGATTGACAATGTGTATACAGGGGTTGTAGATCTATGTAATCCTATTGTTGTTGGTCAAGAAAGTTTCGATGAAATTACTATTTATCCAAATCCTACTGCAGGCATAATTAATATTGCTTCAGCGATTGATACAGAATTAAGTATTTCAATTGTAAATATGCTTGGACATGAAGTGTATTGTGATTCTATAAAATTCAAAAAACAAATTGATTGTAGTCACCTCAAAAAAGGTGTGTATTATTATTGTATAAGTGATGGGAAAATAGTGGCTAAGTTTGGTAAAATAGTATTGATTTAAATTAAGCGTTATGAAAAAAATTATTAGATTTTGTTTATTGCAATTACTGGCACTCTGTAATTGTTTGTTTCTATTCGGTCAACAGAATGATACAACAGTTACAATCTCAGATGTCTTTAATAATCCTAATAATAATTATTTCCAAATAATTGGAACAATCGAAGGAGAAGAGAACGAGGTATTTAATAGGTCATCCGATGCCGAGAAGAAAAGATATAATAGGATGCGTACGTATTGGGACACTAGAATAGACTCTAACGGCGATTTTGCGACTTATGTTGATCAATGGAAAAACTATTACCCAAGAATACAAAACACCACAAATAAAACTCAGTCTACTTTTACTCTTTCATGGGAACATCTCGGACCTTTTGAAATGAGTTCTCTCAAGAATTAAATGGGCAGATGTCAATCAGTGGCTGTTGACCCTATAAATAGCAATATTGTATATTTAGGAACTATGTCGGCTGGGCTTTTTAAATCTGTTAACGCTGGAGATCCCTTAACTGATGTGTCAGATATTGAATGGAATTGTATTACTAAGGATTATGGTTCATTTGGCGTATTTGACATTGAGATAGATCCAGAGAACTCTGATATAGTTTATTTTATTGGTAGTTTTTTAGCAACTGGGATTGGTAATTATAGACACTATTCAATAGGATTATTTAAAAGTACTGATGCAGGTAGTACGTTCTCATGTATTTTGGAATTTGACCCAGAAGAACTAATTATGCTAACTGATATTGAGATTGATTCTTTTGATAATGATATAATTTATGTTGTAGGTGATACTTATGTGCATGACAAACTGTTTAAGTCAACTAATGGTGGGACATCTTGGAATAGCTATACTATTACCAATGTAAATGCAGGCGATAATCAACTGTGGGATATTGCATTAAGTTCAACAAATAATAAAATCATTGTTAGTGGAACAGGAGTCACTGGCTTGTACTTATCAAGTGATGGTGGACAAAGTTTCACA
>CAZOHR010000082.1:0-3573 GCA_964579045.1 uncultured Bacteroidales bacterium
TCATTCCTAAAATTATTTCCGACATTGCTGCCGGACAGATTTCTATAAAACATGGATTCATGGGCCCTAACTATTGTACTGTTGCTGCCTGTGCTTCCTCTTCAAATGCAATTATTGACTCATACAATCTTATCCGCTTGGATATGGCTGATTATATGGTTACTGGCGGTAGTGAAGCTGCTGTTAACGAAATTGGTATGGGTGGTTTTCAGTCAATGCAGGCTACATCTGCAAACAACGAAGAATATAAAACAGCATCTCGACCTTTCTGTGCAACCCGCGATGGTTTTGTTATGGGTGAAGGTGGTTGCGGTTTAATTCTCGAAGAATACGAACATGCAAAAGCTCGTGGAGCTAAAATTTATGCCGAAGTTGTTGGTGCTGGCTTATCTGCCGATGCTTATCATCTTGTAGCACCACACCCTGATGGACTAGGTGCTGCTCTTGTTATGAAAAATGCAATTCGCGATGCTCATATTACTCCTGAAGACATTGATTATATTAATGTTCATGGAACTTCAACTCCTCTTGGTGATATTGCCGAATTAAAAGCAATTACCGAGGTGTTTGGCGATCACGGATTTAAATTAAATATCAGTTCAACAAAATCAATTGTTGGTCACTTACTTGGTGCGGCGGGTGCTATGGAAGCTTCCTTTGCAATCATGTCGCTGGTCGATGGTGTTGTTCCTCCAACAATTAACCACCAACAACACGACGAAAATATAGACCCTAGATTTAATCTTACTCTGCACAAAGCTCAAAAAAGAGATGTGAAATATTCTATGAGTAACACATTCGGTTTTGGCGGTCATAATACCTGCGTTATTTTTAAAAAGGCAGAATAACTTAAATGAGATTTTTTCTTTTTAAGGCTCTTAGCCCGGAAGACAAAAATTTATCTAATAGCCTTAAGTCAATTTTAGGTTTCAAACCTCGCAATCTTGAGTTGTATAAGAATGCTTTACGGCATTCCTCCGCTGGCGTTTTACGAAGCGGCGAAATCTATAACAATGAACGTCTGGAGTTTGTTGGTGACTCTATTATCAGTGCTGTGGTTAGCGATATCCTTTATTTAAAATTTCCTCGTGCTAACGAAGGCAAACTTTCAATCTTAAGATCCACAATTGTTAATAGACGAAGCTTAAACGAAATCGCAACCATTCTTAAAATTGACAGTCTGATAGTGTTTCGTAATTCTGCAAAAGCTTCGATGAAAAACATGGCAGGAAATTCTTTCGAAGCTCTGGTTGGATCAATTTATTTTGACCGCGGTTATAAATACGCTAAAATCTTTATCTCAAAAGTAATCTCCGAACATTTCGATATTCAAAATCTGATGCGACAAAATTCAGATTATAAGTCAAGATTATTGCAGGTAATGCAAAAATATAAACTTAATATAAGCATCAATACTTTCGAGAATTGTGAATCAAATGAAAAGATACATCACTTTTATTGCGAAATATGTTACAAAGACCTGTATTTGGCTGAAGGTAAAGGGTGGTCAAAGAAAGAAGCAGAACAAAATGCCTCCCGAATTGCTGTGAAGAAACTGAAAGAAATGAATTTTAGTAATTATTAGTTCATTCTAGCAGGCTAAATAATTACTTATAATGTTTACATTTGCAGTAATGAAAACTAAAAAATTAAAATATACACCTGACTACAACTTCGAACTACTAGGGATATCCTCTACTGACGATGATTATCGATTGTCGTGGCATTTAAGTAGAATTCTAAGTTCTGAATTTGTTCGAGCCGAAGATCTGGAAATTATTGATCCTAGATTCCAAGAATACTTACTTTTTAGTGTTTTCGAAAATCTTGATGTTGCTGAAAATATTAGTGTTCGACTCGTTTCCAATAAAGCAAATGTGGGCTTCCTAATCGAAGAACTAAAAAATATAGATTTCTTTATTCTTGTTTTTGACAATGAAGATACTGAATTTATTAACAGCTTAATTAGTCGACTTAAATCCACAGAGAATATCTCAGCAGTTTTTAAACTTAAACCAGAAAACTTGAAGTCAAAAGAAAAACTTCTTTTTTAATGATAAATAAATGGGAATAATTGCTAGACAAACAATAAAAGGCTCGGTGTATTCTTATCTGGGAGCTGCAATTGGTTTTATCAATGTAGCATTGATTATGCCCCAGATTTTTACAACTGAAGAGATTGGACTTACTAATTTGCTTGTTGCAGTATCTGCTATTTTTGGTCAATTTGGTTCTCTTGGAATGGTTAATGTAACTTTACGTCAATTCCCTTATTTTAGAGACGAAAAAAATGGACATAACGGCTTTTTATTCTTCCTTCTTTCAGTCGGAACACTTGGTTTTATAATCTGCTCAGTAATTTATTATTTTGCAAAACCATGGATTATTGCCGAAAACATTGATAAATCCCCTCTGTTCGCTGAATATGTTTACTTGCTGATACCTCTGATTTTTGTCACTATTTTCCATTATTTACTCGATACTTATAATAGAATTCTTTTTAATGCTTCCTTCGGACTTTTTGTAAAAGAATTACTACTAAGAGTAATTAATCTTGTCACCATTGGTTTGTTCTGGCTTGGGTATATTGATTTTAATGCATTCATAATTATTTACTCTCTTACATACGGAATTCCCGTATTATTGATTGCATTGCTCTTAATGTATAAGCATCAATTTAATCTTAAACCGTCATTTTCGATTTTTAAGCCAGATTTTACGCGCGAAATAATTAGTGTTGCTATCTTCGGAATAGTCTCTGGTTTTAGTGGAGTTGTAGTGATGCAACTCGACAGGTACTTGATAAATATTTATTGTGACTTGGGTGCAACTGGCGTATATTCAACCGTATTTTTCTTTGGATCTGTAATTCTTTTACCCGGACGTTCATTAATTAGAATCTCTAGTTCTTTGATTGCTGAAGCATTAAAAACAAACGATACTGAAAAAGTTGACGATATTTATCGAAAAAGTACGACAAACCTACTTATAGTTGGAATGGCATTATTTATCCTGATTTGGGGAAATGTCGATAATATTTTAAGTTTCTTACCTGCTGAATTTGAAAGTGGACGATATGTGATTCTATTTGTCGCATTGGCTCATCTGCTGCAAATGATTGGGGGGGTTAGTGGAGAAATCATACAGTTTAGTAAACATTATCGCTTTCATGTCATTATTATGGGCGTCTTGTTTGTTTCGATAATTGTTTTGAATGTAATTTTATTACCAGTTTTAGGAATCAATGGTGCTGGAATAGCATCAGTAATATCATTTCTGATTTATTTTTTCATCAGATTCGCTTTTATAAAAATAAAGTTAGGTTTACAACCGTTTCAACTAAAACATTTAATGATAATGATTATTGGTGCAGCCACATATTTTATTTCTGCTCTTATCCCTCAGATTGGAAATGTTTTTGTTGATGTATTTGTTAGGTCTGGATTTTTAGTCTTGGCATTTTGCCTACCACTGTATTTCCTAGCTTATTCAACAGAATTTAATATGATGGTTGACAAGCTGATTAGAAAAATAAAGAAATAGTAATTATTTAGGTATTATGTTAAAACTAGA
>CAZOHR010000082.1:3673-12504 GCA_964579045.1 uncultured Bacteroidales bacterium
GATTACTGATTACCGATGACATAATTATACTAGAGACCTAAATAGTTACGAATTATGTCAAAAGAGTAAAAATACTTTGGTGATTATTCAAAAATTGCCCTGTTTTTAAACAAAAAAATCATAATTTTGCAAAAAAAATACAGTCATGGGATTAGGAAGTCTTTTTAAATTACCACGATATAACGTCTTCGATTATCAACCGAGGTTTTTCGACCCAGAGAAAGAACGACGCAGAGGATTATTAAACGATTTGAGAAAAGCTCAAGGAAAATCTGAAATTGACTTTGATGGAAAAGAATGCAAACCTGGACAATCAATAAAAGGGAGTTTCAGACCGAAAATGCCAAGGAAAGCATTCAGTAATCGCAGCTCAAATATTAGGGTTCTCATTTATGTTTTTGCATTATCGCTTTTGGCATACTTAATCTTTGTAGCAGATTTGAGTAATTTGGTTAGATTATTCTCAAACTAATGTCAGATATTATAAAGCTTCTATCAGATTCAGTAGCAAATCAAATTGCTGCAGGCGAAGTTATTCAACGACCAGCATCCGTCGTTAAAGAACTTGTCGAAAATGCTCTTGATGCAGGAGCAACTGATGTGCAGATTATTATTAAAGATGCGGGACGTACGCTTATTCAAATAATAGATAACGGCAAAGGCATGTCTCCCACCGATGCAAGAATGTCGTTTGAACGACATGCTACCTCAAAGATTTCGAAAGCGGATGATCTTTTTGCAATAACAACCATGGGCTTTCGCGGTGAAGCATTGGCCTCAATAGCTGCTGTAGCAACGGTTGAATTAAAAACACGACGTTCCGAAGATGCTGTAGGTTCATGTATAATAATGTCTGCTTCCAATGTCAGTAGCCAAGAGTCTGTAGCATGCTCTGTAGGGTCCAATTTCATGATTAAAAATTTATTCTTCAATGTGCCTGCTCGTCGTAAGTTCCTTAAAAGCGACACTGTAGAGAATAAGCATATTCTTAACGAAGTTTACCGCATTGTTCTTGCAAATCCGGCAATCTCCTTTCATTTGGTTTTTGGAAATGAAACACAGTTAAAGCTTAATTAGAAAACTTGCGTCAACGAATTGTAAGCGTTTTTGGAAAGCAACTTAATCAGCATCTTGTAAGTATTAATAGCGATACATCAATTGTTAGTATTAAAGGATTTGTTGCAAAACCAGAACGATCAAAGAAAAGTACATCCGAACAGTACTTCTTCGTCAACAATAGATATATGTTGCATCCATACTTTCGTAAATCTGTGGCAATGGCTTACAATAAGCTTATTCCCGAAGGCGAACACCCATCGTTTTTTATTTACTTCGATATTAATCCTGCTAGCATAGATATAAATATTCATCCAACAAAAACAGAAATAAAATTTGAGGATGAACAAGCCATTTTCAGTATTTTAAACTCTTCGGTAAAAGAATCTTTGGGGAAATTTAATATTGTACCAGGATTAGATTTTGAAGATAATATAACTAGAGATCTTCATTTAACTTCGAAGACAAGCTTTAAACCACCTATTATTACTATTAATCCAGAGTATAATCCATTCGAACAGAAATCGAGTTCTAGTGGATATAGCCCAAGCTCTAGCCCGCCAAAAAATTGGCAAAGTATATATCAGGAGAATACCCAGAAAACCCCAGACGATTTCTTTCTGCCTGAGAAGGATTCTACTCCTATTCAGTCGAGACTTTTGCCCGAAACGGATATCGTTCCCGAGATTTCCCAAAAAGTGTATTTTCAGCTTAAAAATAAGTATATACTTACCTCTGGTAAATCTGGAATGATAATCTTCGATCAGAGGCGTGCTCACGAACGAATTTTATTTGAGAAATTTTTAGGCTTGTTAGAAACCCGCAGGGGTGTAATGCAAAAGTCGCTATTTCCACATATCTACGAACCCGATCCTAACGATAGGGCAGTACTATTACAAGTAATGTCTGAGCTAAACAATATAGGTTTCGAAATTGTTATGATGGGGAAAGAAAAATTTGAGATTCGTGGGGTACCCGGCGATTTAACAGATATCGATCCGCTAAAAACTATCGAACAAATGGTTTATGTGTTAGGAGAAGTCTCTGGATCTGCAGAGTTAGTCCTAAACGAGAAAATCGCTCTTTCACTTGCCAAAACAGCCGCTTTTAAAGTAGGTAAAGTCTTGCGCGAGGAAGAAATGCAGGATTTGTTTTATAAACTTATGTCGTGCGCAAATCATAATTTTACTGTCGAAGGCAAAAAAATTCTCGAAATTATTAGCCTCGACGAAATAGAAAAGAAATTAAATTAAAATATTATGAATTTCCAAAGAAGGGGATTGTTTGATTTACCTCCAGTTGTTAAAGTGCTGCTAATAATAAATGTGGCATTGTTTCTCTTAACAATGCTGATGCCGGACTTGACTAAAATACTAGCAATTTACAGCTTTAAGTCAGATTTATTTCATCCCTACCAGCTAATCAGCCACATGTTTATGCATGGTAGTTTCTGGCATCTGTTTTTTAATATGTTCTCCTTATATATGTTCGGAAAAGTGCTAGAGGAATACTGGGGACAGAAGAGATTCTTTATTTATTACTTCTTTACTGGATTAGGAGCTGCGCTGCTGCATCTTTTGATAATAAACATTGAAATTAATTCACTAATTTCGAATATGTCGAGCGAACAGGTTGCAATGGTTATGAATGAAGGTGGCGACATTATAATGCAGGGCAAAAATTATATAGAGCCTCAGATGCGCGATCTTAATTTGATGATAAACACTCCAACTGTTGGTGCTTCAGGTGCGATATACGGTTTGCTACTTGCTTTTGGAATGCTTTTCCCTAATTCCATAATCTATGTTTATATGGCCATCCCGATGAAGGCAAAATATCTGATTATGATATTTGTTGCTATTGAACTTTATCTTGGCTTTATGAATCGTAGTGGCGATAATGTCGCTCATTTTGCACATCTAGGAGGTATGTTATTTGGGCTTATTTTTATTCTCATTTGGAAGAAAAAGCAATTTAACCGCTGGCAATAAATGAGCATTCTCGACGAAATAAAATCAAGTCTTAAGGGTAGGAATAATTTCAATATCCTGATATATATAAACCTTGCGGTGTTTGTTTTAGTTCAGTTGGTGAAGATTGTTTTGTTCTTCACCGGAAATGAGAATTACGAATTCCTAAAGTGGTTGTCAGTACCTGCGGATACAGGCAATTTGTTGCATTATCCATGGACCGTTATCAGCTACATGTTTACACATGAGAATTTCCTACACATACTTTTAAATCTGCTTGCTTTCTTTTGGTTTGGAAGATTATTTCTGCAATTTCTTTCGCAGCGACAACTCTTGGGCGTTTATATCTTAGGCGGCATAACAGGAGCAATTTTCTATATCCTTGCATTTAATCTAGTACCAGCATTTATTAAAATTAATGATTTGTCAATCGCCATGGGTGCTTCGGCATCGGTAATGGCTGTGGTTTTTACAGTTGCTACTCTAGTCCCAAATCAAGAGGTTTACTTAATGTTCTTCGGTAAAGTTAAATTTAAATATCTAGCTCTTGGTGTAATAGCCATTGACCTTATCAGTATTCCTCTCGGCAATGCCGGCGGACATATCGCTCATATTGGTGGCGCCTTGTTAGGTTTTGTATTTGTGGTTTTATATCGTAAAGGAACTGATATAACCGTATGGCTTTCTCGATTTCTTTATGGAATAAAAGGGATTTTTATCCGCGATCGTGAAATGAAGGTTAGTTATCGCAATAAGAAAAAACAAACAAAACGCCCCGAGTCTGATATGGATTATAATGCCCGTAAGAAAGCAGAACAGGACGTAATTGATAAAATTCTAGATAAAATTGCTCAGTCTGGTTATTCCAGCTTATCGGCTAGTGAGAAAGAAAAATTGTTTAAGGTTAGTAATAACAAATAGCGTGAAAACACTTAAAAAAATAGCTCTTGTCCTAAATATATTGACTGCAATCTTGCTGGTGCTTTGCTATTTTTCTGTTTATATATCGCCCGAGAAAACTATTGCCGTAGCATTGCTACCATTTATTTATATTGGATTGCTTGTTGCAAATGCTGTTTTTGTTATTTTTTGGTTGTTTATTAATTGGAAATTGTCGCTTATATCGGCAGCAGTAATGATTGCTGGAATAAAATTCTTTGGGCTTATATTTCCTGTTCTTTCATATTTTGCAGGCGATAATAAAAGTGGCGAGATAAAAGTAATGACATATAATGTAATGGTTTTCGGACTCTACGATTGGAAAGAGAATAATAATATAAAATCTGATATTTTAAATCTTATTAAAAATGAAAATCCAGATATTGTCTGCCTGCAAGAAGCATATTGGAACAGTAGCAATCGCAATTTTGTAACTATAGATTCGGTTAAAAAAGTTACAGAATCAGAATTTGAATTCCGCTCGGCTATGGCTACTGCTGTTGGAGGCCAGAACTTCGGATTAGCAACAGTTTCACGTTATCCAATAGTAAACACATATTCGCACAGGTTCGACGATTCTTACAACGGATTTATTTATACCGACCTAATTATTGAAGATGATACTGTTAGGGTATACAATTGCCATTTGCAATCGATTCAGTTGAACCAGAATGATTATACCGTGATGGAGGAACTTGCTGATTCCGATGATAATACCAAAATAAAGATTGTACTAAAGAAATATCTTAAGTCTTTAAATAAAAGAGCTAGCCAAGCCGAAATAATTAGAGCATCGATAGATTCATGCGATTATCCCGTTTTTGTTTGCGGCGACTTCAACGATGGTCCATTAACCTACACATACTTTAAAATTGCTAATGGCTTAAGAGACTCGTTCAGTTCCAAAGGCAAATATCCCGGATATACATGGGAAAACTTCAAAATCAAGCAGCGTATCGACTATATTCTTTTCGACAAAAACTTCGATTGCCGCTCCCACAAAATCATCAAGGAAGAATTGTCCGATCATTATGCGGTAGTTGGAGAGTTTGATTGGGATAAATAGTAGCTAGCCTAGTTGTCTCTTCTGAATCAAAGGAATGCTATCACGTGAAATTTTCGATACTCTTAAGTGGCTGTAGAAGGGAAATGTTGAATCGCAATGAGAGTGTTTGAGGAAAAGATATTTTACCATAATCTTAATTTTACCAAAACTTTTCCGAACTTCACCTGTAAGTAAAATTCTGAAATAGATTTAAGTTCAGATTGGTTAATTGCAGGTATGGAAAATATCTATATTTCATTAAATAATTATCTTTGCAACTAGACCAATTATTATGAAAAATGAAATCATCATATACCAAAACGAATTCTCTTCAACTAAGATAGAAGTAAGGCTAGAGGATGAAACTGTTTGGTTAACTCAGAATCAAATTGTTGAGCTATTTGACAGTAGTAAGGCAAACATTAGCGAGCATATTAAAAATATTTTCGAAACAAATGAATTGCACGAAAAGTCAACTGTTCGGAAAATCCGAACAGTTCAGATTGAAGGCGGTAGAGAGGTTTCAAGGGAATTACTTCATTATAATCTGGATATGATCATTTCTATCGGATACAGAGTAAACTCTATTCGTGGCACAAAATTCCGACAATGGGCAAACCAAGTGTTAAAAGATTATCTACTAAAAGGATATGCAATAAATCATCGTGTAGATAGAATAGAAAGCGATATACATTCCGTGAAAAAGGAAATTAGCGAGATAAAACTTCAGCTTAATACTTCTTTGCCTCCCGATTATGGGATTTTTTATGAAGGACAAGTTTTTGATGCATATGTTCTAGTCTGCGAAATTGTTAAAACCGCGAAAAAATCAATCTTACTTATTGACAACTACATTGACGAAAGCGTTCTCACACTTCTTACGAAACGGCAGAAAAGAGTAAGTGCGACAATTTTTACAAAATCAATCTCAAAACAGCTCGAGCTCGACATAAAAAAGCATAATCAACAATATCCAGTAATAGAGGTAAAAGTGTTTACAAAATCACACGACAGATTTTTAATTATTGATAACGAAATAGTCTATCATATCGGAGCATCAATTAAAGATCTAGGAAAGAACTGGGTTGCATTTTCAAAAATGGACATAAAGAGCTTTGAAATGATAAATAAACTTGGAATGTAAATGCTATACAATATTGACATGTGCTGCCGCACGATTGCATCTTGTGGTTGTGATAAACTAAACCACACGATGCAATCGTGCGTTAGCTGCGCTTAAGCTGCGTTAAACAGTCATAATCTCCTTTTCCTTTGCTATTACCAAAGTATCAACTTTTCTGATATAATCTTCGTGTGTTTTGTGGATATCTGCCTCTGCATCCTTAGCATCGTCTTCCGACAAACCATCTTTCTTTAGTTTCTTAAACTCCTCAATAGCATCACGACGCTGATTACGTACGGCAATTTTAGCATTTTCGCCCAAAGCTTTAACCTGTTTTGCAAGTTGAATACGTCTTTCTTCTGTTAGCGGTGGTACGAGAATACGGATTACCTCGCCATTATTTGATGGATTAAAACCAAGATTTGCTGCCATTATAGCTTTCTCGATTGTAGAAATCACAGTCTTATCCCAAGGTTGGATAAAAATAGTTTTCGCATCTGGAGTTGTTACATTCGCAACCTGTGAAATAGGAGATACCACACCGTAATAATCAACCCTAACACTTTCAAGCATAGACGGCGTAGCCTTTCCTGCTCTCACTTTGCTTAAATCTCTTTCTAGATGTTCAATTGCTGCCTCCATCCCTTCTTTCGCAGCATCGATGTATAATTCTAATTCTTCCATATTCGCAAATTTTTAAATCATCTAATAATCTATACATTTATGCAGATCATTAAATCATCACTATTTCTAATTTGTTATTATAGTTCCTATTTTTTGATTCTTTACTACTTTCTCTAAATTTCCAGGAGTATCCATATCAAACACTATTACAGGCATATTGTTTTCTTTGCATAGTGTAAATGAAGTTAAATCCATAACTTTTAGATTCTTTTGATAAACCTCATCAAATGTAATAGTGTCAAATTTTGTAGCAGTTGGATCTTTTTCAGGATCGGCAGTATAAACACCATCAACACGCGTACCTTTCAAAAAAACATCTGATTCTGTCTCAATTGCTCTTAATGCCGATGCTGTGTCAGTCGAAAAATATGGATTCCCAGTACCTCCAGAGAAAATGCAAACATATTCTTTGCTAAATGCTTCCATAACTCGTGGTTTTGAGTATCTTTCACCTAATGATTCAATAGTTAGAGCTGTAAAAACTTTTGTTCTAACGCCAATAGACTCTAATCCACTCTGTAATGCTAGAGAATTTATTACTGTTGCAAGCATACCCATTTGATCGCCTTTCACTCTGTCGAAGCCTTTGCTCTCACCAGAAAGTCCTCTGAAGATATTGCCACCACCGATAACGATACCAATTTCTACACCAAGTGCAGCCACCTTCTTGATTTGCCCTGCATATTCCAGCAATCTCTTCTCATCTAAACCTTGTTTACCATCTCCTGCAAGGGACTCACCACTTAGTTTTAATAAAATTCTATTAAATTTCATGTTTTTGCATTTTCAGGCACAAAAATAAACAAAAAACTGTTAACTACTTTAAGATTATTTAAACAAAAATATTAAACTAAGTTCTAAATTTGCATAACTAATAATTGCTATGTCTAAACTCGTATATTCATCATCCGATAATGAAAGACTTCAGATACTGAAAGCCTTTTATGAAAAGCTGCCTATGGTTGAGGGTGAGGACTCGATTTTTACCGAAGAGCAATTATTGAAAATCGGAAAGTATTACACGATTTTCGAAAAGATGAAGGCTTACGAAGATTTTCTAATGCAAGAACAAGAAAAGCAGAATAAAGAGTTTGACGCTCTTTTTGCAAAAGCTAAAATTTTCGTCGATCATTATTTTCAAACCATGCAAATGGCAATAGAGCGAGGCGAATTACCCACTAGTACCACAGCTTTTTATGGTCTTTCTTACCCATTTGAAATTCCCAGTATTGAAAATGGCGACGACTTACTAAAAGTTGCCGATTCTCTTTTTATTGCCGATTCGATGAGAGTCGGAACAGGAGGAAAATATTTTGCAAATCCTTCAATTGGAGCAGTTAAGGTTTGGGTAGAAAAATTTAAAGAAGCTTGGGAAAAGAAAACCAATAAATTTAATGTTAAGCGCGCCGAAGTTGAAAATATCGAGAATATAAGAAGCGAAGCCGATAAACTTATCCTCGATTTACACCATTATTTCGATATTCAATACTCAACAAATAGCTTTGAAGAACAAACGAAACTGTTTGCTCTTTGGGGGATGAGTATAGAACCTGGGAATTTAAACCCAGTAATTGAAGAACCCGAAGCTTTAGACATATTTTTGGAAGATGAAAGCTTTGACAAAAACGATACACTTTACCAAGCTGAAGCCGAAACCGCAGAAGACAGCCAGGATGAAAAGAAAGAGCAAAAATCGAGCGGCGGAAATACTGGGATTAATCAATTAAAATTTGATTTGTTTTTTCCTGAAAAATAGTTTAGAATAGTTGGTAGTGGTAGTTGAAAGTTGGTAGCTAGATTTATAGTAAGTTTAAGATTCTACTGATCTTCTCATAATAATTAGCAGTTTCTAAGTAAGCGGAAGCGACTAGTCTAAACCCCCTACCAACTACCTCCTACCAACTTACAACTCCTTAACAAGTGGTAGTTGAAAGTTGGTAGTCAGATTATAGTTAGCATGAGAGTCTGCTAATTTAGTAAAATCTTGTAGTCAGTTGTCAGTAGTCGGTGTGAT
>CAZOHR010000083.1:0-12444 GCA_964579045.1 uncultured Bacteroidales bacterium
AAACGGACTGCAAAAATAATATAATTTTCTTTAACACAATATTTTTTCAACAATTAATTACAAATTGCTTGCTTTAGTGTCAAAATCAGTATTAGCAATGGATTTAGCGAGTATTTCTTTGCAATTAACATGTCTATTTTTTGCAAGTCACTATTTTTATTAACAAGTTGATGCAAAAAAAAAGAAATTATTTTGGAAAACAATGTGATAATTTTAGGTTTTCAGCAACAAATCAAATCCTATAGATTCTTTATTATAGGGTCGGCCATGGAATTATTTCCACCCATTTGCTCAGAAGCAGCTCTACATCCTCCTCTACAAGCTTTCCACAAACTACAATTATTGCAAAAATCAGGAGTGTTCTCGTTCCACGATTTTACATACTGTGATTTAACTATCTCCGAAATGTTTTGTTTAAAAATATTACCTGCAACAATTGGACTGTGGTTGCAAACCCTCAAATCACCATCTATATTAATGGTTAGTGGAAAATGTAATGGGTTTTCGGGGCAATTTCCAAAACGAATAAAAGGAAAATCTACTGGATTAATAACACAATGGGGAGTGCACACATTAGAGCTTATTTTCAGATTCAAGCGTTTTGCTGTACTATTAATTAATGAGTATGCATTTCTCAGTTCCTCTACATCGGGTAAAATCCTACTATAGCTACTTTTATTTTTACCACCTATATTATATCTATCCACCGAAATTTGAGAAATTCCCAAGGATACTATGAACTCAATTGTTTTATCAATGTTTAAAGAATTCATTCTGGTAATAACTATTACGGCAACAACGTTTGCGCCCTCCTTTAACAATTGGGAAATCGAGCTAAGAGATTTAGAATGAGAACCTCTCAATCCTGTCATTTTGTCGTGAATTTCAGAATCTGCAGAGTGAATAGGCAATTGAAATAAATCGTTTTTAACAACACGCAAATTTGCAATATTCTCATCATTAAACAAGGTGCCGTTCGAAATAATAGTTGTAAGTGAGTTATTCATTTTTGCATAGAGTACGAGTTCAGCTAATCTAGGCTCTAACATTGGCTCACCACCTGTAAAAGTAACACTTCCAACTTTTGCTTGAGAGAAAATCTGTTTTAAGACTCTCTTAATTTTATTGTAATTATCTAATAATAAAACGTCCTGATGTGGGATATGATTATAGCAGAAAATGCAATCCTGATTACAAGAGTTATTTAATTCTATCGCAATATGTGGTACAACAGATTTATCCATGAAATGAAATTTGCTCGAGTACTTTGTAGTTCACAATTTCAATATTCTTTCCATTTATTCTTATAATATTATCTCGACGGAATTCGGATAGGATTCTGATTACATTCTCTGTAGTCATGTCGATTAATTGTGCCACTTCTTTGCGGGAAATAGGTAAATCAAAGCTATTAGATTTGTAGATTTCATTCGCGAAAATTAAAAGAATATAGGCTATTCTTCCTCTTAGATTTTTCATATTTAGGCTTAGATTCTGCAAAATAATCTTATCCGCATTTTTACTCATTTTTTCCATCAAACAAAGAGCAAAATTTCCGTTTGCTTTCACAAAGCCTTTAATTAGAGCTAAATCAATTATGCAAACTGTCGTATCATCAAGAGCAGATATGCTAAACCGATAATGAGTTTCTGAAAACACTGAAAGAAGGCTAACAAACTCCATAGGTGTTGCAATATTAACAATTTGCTCTTTGTTGTTAGAAACCTTACGAAATATTTTAACCAATCCCGATTTAAGATAAATAAACTCTTTTATTTCAGAACCTTCTTCAATAATCAGCTCTCCTTTACGAAAACTAATTTCCCGTTTATCCCCACAAACAGACAAAACATCTTGCTCGGATAAACTATCATAGACAATCATTTTTAGATCGCAGCCTTCGCAGGAACAAATAATTTTGTTATCAGACATATTAAACGCAATAATCAGTGCGTAAATTTAGCAAAAAATTCAATTGTGCTACTAATCTGACATCTTAATTACTTATAACTTTTCTCTCAAAGTAATCTAATGGGATAAATTTCCGACTTCTGGCCTTCAACATCAATAACCTACTAACATTGAAATTATCATGTCAATAATACTAGTAAATAATTAAGTTTATTAGAATCTTATTCCAAGAGATGCACCGGGATACATTTTTACATTCACATTATGATACGTTTTATCATATACACTCCATGGTGCAATATTTGGCAACACCAGATTTCCTTCCAAATCGTAATTTTCAGTAGCCAACACATTCCAACTTAATCCACCAAAAACAGCAAAACCAGGAGTTAATTGAATAGAAGTATTTACACTTAATTTATTCAGTGAGTTAAGATTATAGGTCCAAAATGACTCATCATTCAATTGATAGCTAATCAAATCAACATTCATGCTCATTTTCTCTGACAATGGGATAAGTGTTCCTATTCCATAACCAAAGCCCCAGAATAAGTTGTTGTGATTAATGTTTAAGCCAAATGAAAAGATATTATAGAATTTAGTTGTCCCGGTTTTAAAACTGGCAACACCGAAAAGAGATTCATTTGCACCAAATTCAAATTTGTGGTAGCCATTCTTCACATAACTAAAAAACCCAATAGGCAAACCAGTTTCAACAGAATCGGCAATATTTATAAAACTTAATTGAACTCCCTTAAGTACTTTAGTGTAATTAAAAAAACCGCTTATTTGTGCTCCATCAACTTTCCCATTATTATAATTAGCAAATCCTGATCCTTGAATTCCCTTGATATCGCCCATATTTACATTTGCAAAGCCTGAAACTTGAGCTCCAGTTGGCATATCTTTAGAATAATTTGCAAAACCTGAAGCTTGCAAACCTGTAAAACTATTTAGAGCAACATTTGTAAATCCTGAAATCTGAGCTCCTGTAGAAGTATCTTTCACAAAATTGACAAACCCTGAACCTTGCAGTCCATCCATAGTACCTAGTACGGTATTTACATATCCAGCAATTTGTACGCCTTTCATATTTCCGTGTAAACCATTATAAAAGCCGCCTACTTCTAATCCATCCAAGCCACCGTTATAACCAGCAAAAATATTTATCGACAAATTATTGGAAATTTTCCATGATTCCAAACCATTTGTACCCATAGGAGAAATAAAACTTATTTGAAACGGCCTAAAAGTAGTGACAGTTTTCTCCTGAGCATTAAGTAATGACGAAACAAAAACAAATAATGTAATTGTGATAATTTTGATTTTCATAATTTTTATTTTTTAGTTATTCAATTTTTACATCCTTATGACAACCAAAAGTAAAAATCCCCCTATGATAGAAGCGCTTTTAACCCCTACCAATGAATGTAGCCTTCATTAATCGTAAGGTATTGTGTTAATAATCAATATGATATATATCATAAGCTATTAATTATCATATCGCTTTTCTTAACCACTATTCATTTATTCTGTTCATTTGTTATAAGATTAACAATAAAAAAATAATAGATGAAACAAATCGTGATTTTAGGTGCTGGAACAGCCGGCACGCTTATGGCCAACAAGCTAAGTAAAGAGCTTTCATACGAAGAATGGAATATAACCATTGTTGATCAATGCAAGACCCATTATTATCAACCAGGATTTTTGTTTATCCCATTTGGAATCTACAAAAAGCATGATGTTATAAAACCTAAAGCCGATTTCTTCCCTATTGGTGTAAAAGTTATTTATTCTCAAATAGATAAAATTGTGCCAGAGGAGAATAAAGTGTTATTAATAGAAGGCTCACAGGTTTTAAAATATGACTACCTAATCATTGCCACGGGCGCTAGGTTAGCGCCAGAAGAAACTCCAGGACTTAAAGGAGAATTGTGGTATAAAGATGTTTTTGATTTTTACTCAATTGACGGGACTGTTGCACTTGCCGAGCATCTAAAAACGTGGCAAGGGGGAAAACTAGTTGTAAACATTTCGGAGCTACCTTATAAATGCCCTGTTGCTCCTTTAGAATTTGTATTTCTTGCTGACGCATATTTTACACAACGAGGAATTAGAGACAAAGTGGACATTACATTAGTAACTCCTTTGCCTGGGGCATTTACAAAACCAATAGCAACCAAACTATTAAGTCAGCTTTTAGAGGAAAAGAACATTAATATTATTCCTGACTATAATATTGCAGAGGTGGATAATAAAGAGAAAAAAATTATTGATTATGCTGGATTGGAAGTTCCCTTCGATCTTTTAGTTTCTGTTCCTACAAACAAAGGCGACGACATGATTGAAAGAAGTGGAATGGGTGATGATTTAAACTTTGTTCCCACCGATAAATATACCTTACAAGCACTAGGGCACGAAAACATTTTTGTTCTGGGAGATGCAGCAAATCTGCCAACATCAAAAGCGGGCTCAGTAGCTCATTTTGCAGCTGATATTTTAACAGAGAATTTAATCTGTGCAATTGAGGGACGCCCGTATACAGCGAAATTCGATGGCCATGCCAATTGCTATATTGTAACTGGAAACGGTATGGGAACCCTTATCGACTTCAACTATGATACAGAGCCATTACCAGGAACATTTCCATTGCCGGGGATTGGTCCTTTTGGGTTACTGAAAGTTACAAAAATGAATCATTATGGAAAAATGATTTTCCGGTGGATGTATTGGCATGTGTTATTGAAAGGTAAAGAAATGCCTATTTCAACAGATATGTCTATGGCTGGTAAAAAATTGACTTATTAATATCTCCGAAAAATGAATGAACTAGAAATAAACAATCGCTTTGACGAAATAAATGCAAAACTTGATATGGTTTTGCAATATGTGGAAATTCAGCGCCGCAAGTCGCAAGAAATCGAAGATTTGGTTGATGATGTAAAAATTGTTGGGTACGACATGTATAACACTATTGTTGAAGAATTGGATCACAACAATATTGAGCTAAATCCTGAAGAGTTAAAGATGCTGGTTCTAAAGCTTACAAAAAACGTAAGTAATCTTAATCAGATGATGGGAGTTTTTGAAAGCATGAACGACCTGATTAAGGATCTCGGTCCAATCATTCACGACTTGGGCTTAAACACTATCGAGACAATTGCTGAATGGGAGAAAAAAGGTTATTTCGAAACAGTAAAGAACCTTGCAGACAATATGGATAATTTATTAAAAATTGCCGTCAACTTCTCCGATCCACAATTGATTAAAAATCTTGAAAAAATTTCTAAAGTAATAGCTTCAACAAAAACGGATATCCAACTTGACAATAAATCAATGTTTGGGCTATATAGAGAATTAAAATCTCCTGAGGTAAGACAGACTCTAGCTTACTCGCTTAGATTAGTGAAAGAAATAAAAAAAGAGTTAGATGGGAATTAGACATCTTCGAGCTGTATAAAGCCTATCATTTGAAATAAAGAATTTTGAATATTATAATTTAACTATCATTATTATGGCACAGAAAGAATTCGCTGGAAAAGCAATCGAGGTAAACGAAGAAGGTTACATGATTAAATCGGAAGAGTGGACTAAAGAAATTGCAGTTGCTATCGCAACAGAAGAAGGATTAGAATTAACAGAAAAACATTTTGCGGTTTTGGAGTTCATCAGAAATAGGGTAAATTCGGGCGAAGCATTAACGATTCGCTCTATAAGCAAATCTGGAGTTGTTGACACAAAAGACTTCTATCAACTCTTCCCTGGCGCTCCATTAAAGAAAGCGACAAAGATTGCTGGTGTTCCTAAACCAACTAGTTGTATTTAACAATTAAAAATTAAAAATTATGAGTAATAACAATGAATCGCCATTAAAAAAGGTTTGTATTATTTGCGCAAAGGGTACAATTGAAGATGTTTATGCTGCTTTAGTTATGACTAATGGGGCAGTAATGGAGGGTATTGAAGCAAAACTGTTTTTTACATTTTTTGGGCTCGATGCAATTACAAAAAAACAAATGATGAAATTAAAGACCGCAACTGTTGGAAATCCAGCTATGCGAATGCCTGGAGGTTTACCTTTTCCCACATTCTTGGGATCGATGCCATTTGTTGAAATGGGAGTTTCTGCAATGATGAAAAGTCAGATGGAGGCTTTGGATATTCCTCCAGTTGATGAGTTTATGGAAATGATTACTGCAGGTGGAGGAGAGATTTATGCATGTAAACTTGCAATGGATATGTTTAAACTTACGAAAGAAGACCTTAGCGAACATGTTAGTGGCGTTCTTACAATCGGACAATTTTACGAAATGGCTGGTGGAGACCATACTCAGATAATCTTTACTTAGGCATCGCAAAATAAACTTTTTTTGTACAGGACTTGATTATTCAAAAGGTGAATAGTCAGGCTCCTGTTTTTTTATAAAATGAATAGAGAATTCTTTTGAAAAAAATTAGAAAACATAATCTTTTGTTTTATATTTGTGAATCGCAAAAAAAACAAGACTATGGCAAGAAGTAACGAAGAAGAACAGAACAATTTAAACATGATTGGCAGCGGAACCTCAATACAGGGCGATGTTGTTTCAAATGGAGATTTAAGAATTGATGGAAGTTTAACTGGAAACCTTAACACCAAAGCAAAACTCGTTCTTGGTGCTCCTGGGAAAATATTAGGGGAAATATTTTGTAAAAACTCCGAAATCTCTGGTCAGATAGATGGTAAAATCACAGTTGAAGAGTTGCTAATACTAAAATCAACTGCAAAGATCTATGGAGATATTATAACCTCAAAATTATCAATCGAACCAGGGGCGATATTTACAGGAACTTGTAAAATGGGTGGAAATATTCGCAGTGAATTAACTGGCGAAACCAAAAATGACTAAAGAACCGGAAGATAAGTTTAAGGAACCAAAGGAAGGCGCTAACAAATTTGTAAAATATTCATCGCTAGCGTTCGAGATGGGAATTATGATTTTCGGCGGGGCATTTGGTGGGAATTGGCTTGACAAAAGATTTAGTTTTGAAACCCCATGGTTTACGATTGGCTTATCTCTGTTTGCAGTTATTGGTTCTACATATCTAGTAATATCAAAAATTATAAATGATAAGTAAGCAGGATTTCAAGTCCTTTATGAACTTTAGTTTTGCTGCAATTTTTATTTTTGCTGGCCATGCTCTCCTATTGCATTATTTTTCGAGATATTTCTATGCTCCTAATGTACTTTTTGTGCATCCATTTATGTTTGTAATGACTTTTGGAGTTATTCTCGCCGTAAGAATTATCTTTAAAAAAACAAAGCTAAATATGCTCGGGAATGCTTATTTGGCAACTAGTTTAGCAAAAATGTTGCTAGCAGTTTTATTCTTATTACCACAATTATTAAACAACAGTTTTTCAAGAAAAGAATATGTTTTACAATTTTTCATAATTTATTTCATTTATCTTGCAATAGAGGTTGTTTATCTTGTACAACAGTTTAAAAACAGTAAATAAAAAAAATATTTTCTTTTTTGTTAGCATATTAAATTTGAAAATGTAAATTTGTAGTGCCACATAAATTATTTAAAGGATTATTATGAAGCAAATTTTATTTTTATTCAGTCTTTGTTCTGTTCTGTGTTTTAGCAACATTACCAGAGCATCCGGAGCACAAGAAAAGGAAGGAGAAAAAGAGAAATTCAATGTTATTGAACTGATTATGCACCATATTAAGGATGCTCATCAGTGGCACATTATGGATTATAAGGACTCGGCAGGTAAAAAAGTTATTGTTTCCATCCCTCTACCAGTGATTGTAATTTATAAGGGGCAAGTTGATATTTTTCTTTCATCTGCTTTTGATCATGGACACAAAGTTGTTGAAAAAGGAAACAACAAATATGCATTATACAACGAAAAAATATATCTAGCAGATGCTGATGGAGGTTTGCGTTTCGAAGAGAATAAAGGGGAAAAAATAGTATTAAATGCCACTCCGCTCGACTTATCAATTACAAAGAATGTTTTTTCAATGATGATTGCGTCATTAATAATAATTTTGGTTTTTGTAAGTGTTGCAAAAGCATATAAGAAGAATCCAGGTCGTCCTCGTGGCTTACAGGCTCTGATGGAACCAATGATTCTGTTTGTAAAAGATGAAATTGTCTATCCCAATCTTGGTAAAAAGACCGACAAATTTCTACCTTATCTTCTTACTGTTTTCTTTTTTATCCTATTTAATAATCTATTAGGTATAATACCATTTTTTCCAGGTAATGCTAATGTAACAGGAAACATAGCTGTTACATTTACATTGGCTGCATTTACATTCTTTGCAATCAATCTAAATGGAAACAAACATTACTGGAAACACACATTGTGGATGCCAGGGGTTCCTGTTTTTGTTAAGCCGATTATGGCAATTGTAGAAATAATGGGATTGATTGTTAAACCAGTAGCACTTACCATTCGTCTTTTTGCAAACATTACAGCAGGACATATTATTATATTAAGTCTTGTGTCACTAATTTTTATTTTCGAATCATTTGTTATGTCGCCCGTTTCGTTCATTTTCGTTCTGTTTATGAACTGTTTGGAACTTATGGTCGCAGTGCTTCAAGCTTATATATTTACAATGCTCTCAAGTCTCTTTATAAGTATGGCTGTTGAGGATCACGAACATCACTAGAAAGAATTTTTTATGTTTAACTTTAATATTATACAATTATGACAGGAATTCCAGCAATTGGAGCTGCTTTAGCAGTAATTGGTGCAGGTTATGGCATCGGAAAAATTGGTAGCGCTGCTATGGACGCAATCGCAAGACAGCCAGAAGCTGCAAAAAACATTCAAATGTCTATGATCATCGGTTGTGCGTTGATTGAAGGTGTTGCTTTGTTTGGTGTTGTTGTTGCTCTTTTGCAAAGCTAAAAACAAATTTACATTTCCCGATGAGCGATTGGCTCCGGGAAATGTTTTAAAAGAACTTTTAAAAACGAAATATTATGGATCTCGTAACACCAGGAATCGGACTTATATTTTGGACAGGACTAATCTTTGCATTTTTGTTGTTTGTTTTGACAAAATATGCCTGGAAGCCTATCAATAAAATGATAAGTTCCCGTAATCAAAGTATCGAAGATGCTTTAAATATGGCTGAAAAAGCGCGCGAAGAAATGAAACTTCTAATGGCCGGAAACGAAAAAATAATGGCCGAAGCACGCGTAGAAAGAGACAATCTGATGAAAGAAGCCAGAGAAATCAAAGATCAGATAGTTGCACAAGCCAAGCAAGAAGCAATGGCCGAAGTCGAGAAAATTAAAAAGTCTGCTAGTTTGGAAATCTCTGCACAAAAAGCCGCCGCAATGGACGAAATCAAGAATCAGGTTCTGGATTTATCAGTTTTGGTGGCAGAAAAAGTGCTTCGCAGAGAGTTAAAAACTAAAGCAGACAACGAAAGTTTAGTCGACGATTTACTAAAAGATGTAAAGTTTAACTAACATGAATCAAAGTAAAATCTCAGTAAGATACGCCAAGGCAATTTTTATTCTGGCTAAAGAAAAAAATATTTTAAAAGATGTTTTTAGCGATTTCGTGCTAATAAAGGAAATTATTTCTCAAAATTCTGAGTTCTATTCTGTTATCACAAGTCCAATAATTAAGCCTTCGGAAAAAGCAAAGCTATTGACAAATGTCTTCGAAAAAAGTGTTAACCCAATGACAATAGACTTTCTACGCATGTTAGTGGCAAACAATCGCGAAGCCTATATCTCTGATATTTCAAGAAATTTCGAGGATATGTATAGAAAAGAGTTTAACATTAAGAAAGTTATCCTAACTACCCCCGAAGGCTTAAGTAAAGAAGCAAAAGACAAAATCGCCAGTACTGTTGCACAAACATATAGCTCAGATGTTGAGATCAACGATAATATAAATCCTGATATGTTAGGAGGTATTATTATTCGTATCGAGCATCAACAACTTGACTTAAGTGTTGCAACACAACTCAGAGAAATCAAGAAATCTTTAAAATCAGATTCTTACATTAAAAAAATATAAAACATCAAATAAGTTATCATTATGGCAGATATTAAACCATCAGAAGTATCACAAATATTAAAGCAACAATTAGAAGGCTTATCAGCAAAAACAAGTCTCGAAGAAGTTGGTTCTGTTTTACAGGTTGGTGACGGGATTGCACGTATTCATGGACTTGACAATGTACAATCTAATGAGCTTATCGAATTTGAAAACGGAGTAAAAGGCATCGTGCTCAATCTAGAAGAAGACAATGTTGGAGCCGTATTACTTGGTCACAGCGACGATATTAAAGAAGGTAATGTTGTAAAAAGACTACGCAGAATTGCATCAATAATGGTTGGTGAAGAAATGCTTGGTCGAGTTGTAAATACATTGGGCGAACCTCTCGACGGTAAAGGACCTATAGGAGGAGAGCTTTATGAAATGCCACTGGAGAGAATTGCTCCTGGAGTAATCTTCAGACAGCCAGTTACCGAACCATTGCAAACCGGAATCAAGGCGATCGACTCAATGATTCCGATTGGAAGAGGTCAGAGAGAGCTTCTGATCGGCGACCGTCAAACTGGTAAAACAGCAATCGCTATTGACACAATTATTAATCAAAAGCACTTTTATGCTAAAGGGGAACCCGTTTATTGTATTTATGTTGCTATAGGACAAAAAGGTTCTACTGTTGCTAACATTGCAAAAACACTCGAAGAAGCAGGTGCGCTTGATTATACGGTAATTGTTACTGCTTCGGCATCTGATCCAGCTGCTATGCAATTTTATGCTCCTTTTGCAGGTTGCGCAATTGGTGAATACTTCCGCGATACCGGACGTCCTGCTCTAATTATTTATGACGACTTATCAAAACAAGCTGTATCATACCGCGAAGTTTCCTTGTTGTTGAGAAGACCTCCAGGACGTGAAGCTTATCCAGGTGATGTTTTCTATCTTCACTCAAGATTACTTGAACGTGCTGCTAAGATTATACAATCAGACGAAATTGCTGCCACTATGAACGACCTTCCAGAATGTCTTAAAGGCAAAGTTAAAGGTGGAGGTTCGCTTACTGCATTGCCAATTATTGAAACTCAGGCTGGTGATATCTCTGCATATATTCCAACCAATGTAATTTCTATTACCGATGGTCAGATTTTCCTTGAGTCTAATCTTTTCAACGCTGGTGTTCGTCCTGCAATTAATGTAGGGGTATCTGTTTCTAGAGTTGGGGGTAATGCTCAGATTAAGTGTATGAAGAAAATCGCAGGTACTTTAAAAATTGACCAAGCTCAATTCCGCGAATTGGAAGCATTCTCAAAATTCGGATCTGACCTTGATGCAGTTACATTATCTGTAATTGATAAAGGACGTAAGAATGTTGAAATTTTAAAACAAGGTGAGCGTTCGCCTGTATTGGTTGAGAATCAGGTTGCAATCATTTTTTGTGGAACAAACGGATTGCTTCGCGATGTTCCAATCAATAAAATTAAAGAGTTCGAAATGCGTTATATTGAGTTTTTAAACGCAAACCATAAAGATATTATGGTAAGACTTTCAAAAGGTGAATTGTCGGATGAAATCACTTCACTACTTACAAAAGTTGCAGCAGAGTTTTCTGAGAAATATAAAAAATAAAACCTGATTATGGGAGGATTAAAAGATATACGTAACAGAATAACCTCTGTAAAATCAACTAGGCAGATTACCTCAGCCATGAAAATGGTATCGGCTGCAAAGTTGAAAAAAGCTCAGGATAGAGTTGTACAGATTCGGCCATATGCAAATAAGTTACGCGAAGTCTTGGTTGAAGTCAGCTCTGGTTTGAATAAAGACCACGTTGGAATATACAACGAAGCCAGAAAGGCAGACAAGATTTTGATTATTCTGATCGCATCAAATCGTGGACTGTGTGGAGCTTTTAATGCAAATGTTTGTAAACGCGCTATGCTTTTAGTAAACGAAAGCTATAACGCTCAGGCTGAAGCTGGAAATGTTAAGTTTTATTGCATTGGCAAAAAAGCTTACGACTTCGTTAAGAAAAGTGGATTCGAGGCTTTTAATCACAATTCTGCAGTATTTGACAATCTTAACTTTGAAAACACATCAAAAATTGCCGAAGAAGTAATGAAACTTTTTGCAGATAAGGTTTTTGACAAGGTTGACATCGTTTATAACAGTTTTAAAAATGCTGCTGTCCACATCCAAACAGTCGAACAGTTTGTTCCTGTTTCGATTCCAGTTGAAGAAAGGGCAAATCCATCTGAGTATATTTTTGAACCAGGAGTGGAGAAGATTGTCGAAGAGATGATTCCTAAATCGCTTAGAGTACAGATGTTCAAAACTATTCTCGATAGTAATGCTGCCGAACATGGTGCACGTATGACAGCAATGCATCAGGCAACTGACAATGCGAGCGAACTTATCAAAGAACTTACACTTCAATATAATAAAGCTAGACAAGCTGCAATTACAAACGAAATTCTTGAAATTGTAAGCGGT
Source organism: uncultured Bacteroidales bacterium (assembly GCA_964579045.1). Lineage (GTDB taxonomy): Bacteria > Bacteroidota > Bacteroidia > Bacteroidales > ML635J-15 > Bact-19. Next base: position 12,425 of record CAZOHR010000083.1, read on the forward strand.
GCCGAGGCACTAAAAGGATA
>CAZOHR010000084.1:0-12402 GCA_964579045.1 uncultured Bacteroidales bacterium
TAATCTAACATCAAAATAGATAAAAAAATTTACCAAAAGAACTTGTTTATATAATAGAAAAAAAGTTTGATTATTTAAAAAAAAGAAAGTTAGAGTAGTATTCAAATTCGTAAGTATATGGATATTGAAAATTTTTACTTGTTAAGATCGAGGTATAATCATAAAGATCATGTTTCGAACACTATTGAGTCGAAATGAGGAAAACAAGGGTGCGTAGGGCAACATAATAACAAGTGTAATTTCTATCGATTATTAGAATATCTTCCATTAAATTGCTTTGTGAGGACTAAAGCCGTTCGTGTTAGAAATAGAACTTTTATCTGAATACCATGGGTATGTTTTAATCAAATTTAATATATTTGCAAAAAATAGGCTATTTAAAAAGCTATATATTTCTTTAGTTTGAATGTATGTGCATCTTTAATTCACTTGTAAACTAATATTTATTATTCAAATAATACCTAAAAATGAAAGTCATTTCATACATTAAAAACTATCCTGTATTTGCAGTATTTTTAGTATTTGCAATCGGTCTAAGTGTTAGTAAAGGATTTTCGGAAGGAGACTTCGATGTGTTTTTAAATGCAGCAAAACGTTTAGTCGCAGGTGAAAATATATACTCTCCTCCACATTTCCGCAATTTTCAATATTATTATAGCCCTTTATTTGCGATAATTTTGGCTCCGACAACTCTTATTCCTAGTGAAATTGTAAAAATTTTATGGTTACTTTTAAACTCCTATTTTATCATTAGAATATGGAAACTAAGCAGTAATCACTTTGACATAAGTTCATTAACAAAAAAGCAGTATAATCTATGGATGGCTGTTTCGATTATATTGATGTTAACACCAATTTTATTGAATTTTCAAGCACTTCAAATGACAATTTTTATGTTGTGGTCTATACTGGAATCACTACATCTATTTTCCAATAAAAAAGCAATTTTAGGATCATCAATTCTGGCACTTGCAATTAATATTAAACTTCTTCCCATAGTTGTAATTCCATACCTTCTTTATAAGAAAATGTATAAACCAATCATTTATGTTGTTGCATTTTTCTGTATTTATCTTTTCCTTCCACATTTGATACTTGGTGTTGAATACTCCAGTTTATTGCAAAATTCTTGGTGGGAAATTATAAATCCAACAAACAAGGAACACATCGTAGAACAAGGAGGAGGATTTTACAGTGTTTGCGCATTAGTTCCAGCTTATTTTTCTGATTTTCCAATGGAATGTAATATGTCGAGGCCAATACATTTTTTGACTTTGAATACTAAGCAAATAGGCCTAGCCATAAACATAGTTAGGTTAATTCTTGTAGTAAGCATGTTAATACCTTTAACATCAAAATTGGAAAAGAAGTACAAAGGTTTTCTTTCTCTAAGTTATCTATGTCTTTTAATTCCACTTATTTTTCCGCATCAAAGAGGTTATTCATTTTTCTTAACAGCACCAGTAATTATATTTTTAACATATTACTTTTTGCAGGACAGAAAGCGGATTGTTAAAAGAATATTTTCTTTTATACTTTTTGTGATAAGTGTAATTATGATAAGTCCGATTTGGGGACGCGATCTTATTGGGAAATACATGGAACTGTACCAAGATTATAAGATTATCCCGATTGCTGCACTTCTGCTTATTCCAGCTTTTTTGATTATTGTGATTCGAGACTCACGAGTTAAAAGCAAGGATGTGGAGTCTGTGACTGTAAGGTGATTTTCTAGAGTCTTAAATAGTTGTAAAATCTCTCCCACCAGCTATGAAAATGTAAAATATAGTAAAACATACTCGAGAAAAGTGTGTGAAATTGATTAAAAATGGTCGAGAAAAGTGTAGCATATTGGCAATAAATGGTCGAAAAAAGTGTGAATAAATCTGTAAAATGGTCGAGAAAAGTGTAAATAAAATTGTAAAATGGTCGAGAAAAGTGTAAATATATTTGTAAAATAGTCGAGAAAAGTGTATCTTTGTTTAAAATATTTAATCAAATGTACAGGAGTAGATTAGAATGTCTCATTCGATGGAAGAATAATGAATCCCGAAGACCCCTCATTGTGTTAGGTGCACGACAGGTGGGAAAAACATGGCTTATACGTGAATTTGGAAATTTGCATTATAGGCAAGTGGTCTATATTAATTTTGAGAAAATGAAGAATGTGAGCAATTTATTTTCTCAAGATTTTGATGTTCAGCGAATCCTAACAGCTTTATCTGTATTTGCAAAAACCACAATAAATCCTGACGATACACTTATTTTTTTTGACGAGATTCAAGCAGCAGAGGGCGGTCTTACTTCTTTAAAATATTTTTGTGAAGATGCTCCGCAGTACCACGTTATTGCTGCCGGTTCTTTGTTGGGTATGAGTGTTCATCAAAGCGTTTCTTTCCCAGTGGGTAAAGTTGATTTCTTGTATCTAAAGCCGATGTCATTTTATGAATTTCTTAAAGCAATTGGTGAAGAGCCTTTAGCCGATTTGCTTATTTCACCCGACTGGGGCATTGTAGATGTTTTTAAGGAGAAATTATTAAACTATTTGCGTTATTATCTTTTCGTTGGAGGAATGCCAGAAGTTGTAGCGCAATTTTCCGAAAAGCGAGATTTTAAATCTGTCAGACAATTGCAGAGTAGGATTTTGACTGCCTATCAGAACGATTTTTCAAAACATGCTCCAAAAGAAATTGTTCCAAGAATAAATATGGTTTGGAAATCGATCCCGTCTCAGCTAGCTAAAGAGAATAAAAAATTTATTTATGGAGTGATAAAAGAGGGTGCTCGGGCAAAAGAGTTCGAACTTGCAATTCAATGGTTGATAGACTCAGGATTATTGTTGCAATCATATAGAATCTCAAAACCAAATATGCCTTTATCTGCTTATCAAGATTTGTCAGCATTTAAACTGTTTTTTAACGATGTGGGATTGCTATGTGCAATGGCAAAGCTTCCATTGACAGCGGTAATAGACGGAGATACTCTTTTTACAGAGTTTAAAGGAGCACTAACTGAGAATTTTGTTATGCAGCAATTTGCATTTAAATCAGATTACGATATTTATTATTGGTCCAACGAAAACAGTACAGCTGAAGTTGATTTTGTTATTCAAAACAATAACGAAATAATTCCTATAGAAGTAAAATCCGGCACAAATGTAAAATCGGCAAGTTTTAAGCATTTTTACGAAAAGTATAAACCATCTAAAGCTATAAGATTGTCGCTTGCCGATTACAAAGACGAAGCCTGGATGACCAATATTCCGTTGTATGCGATTAACTCAATATAAGGATTCATAGCAAACATTTTAATTAAAACAGTGTTGAAAAAATTAAACGCCAATCTATTTTTACCACATCCAATCATTACATCAATTATTTTCCAATGCAAAATGAAATAACCTCTATGGTTAAAAGTTTGATGGGACTTCTAAAAATAATCCTTAAAAAATATCAACAATCTTTTTGTTTATAGAAAAGATTTGTTTAGTTTTGTAGGATATTGCGGAATAAAAGTGGGCTAATGCATTTATTTTGCGGGAGGGGGCTGTTTTTGTTTTGGGTATTTAGCAGTAATAGCCATGCTATAAAAGCATTTCGCTAACATAAAACTTTAGATTCATGAGAAGCATTTTTACAATAATTACTATAATTCTTGGCACATCTTTTTCATGCATGAGCCAATACAAATCACTATTTGGAGATAATTCAACAAAGTATTTAATATTTGAAACGATTTTTGATGGTAGCCAAGTAAATGAGCATACATCTTTAGGAATTATTGAAGATAATGCTTATTTATATCACCAATTTCAATTAGGCTTAATTCGTGAAGATACTGTGACTGGAAAAGTATGGAAGCGCGCCAGCTTGTCTGATGAAGAAGTGTTGATAATGGATATGTCATTAAATATTGGGGATACAATGTATTTAAGTCAAACAAACTTTTATGAACTAGTTTATGAGGATGGCAATCAAGGATATGCTTTGGTTCAAAATATATTTTATAATGAATATGGTAAAAATATCGAACTAAACTGTCATACAAATAATCCTTTAACTACGGATTTCTCAACAGAAGAATCGATTCCACTGAGATTTATTGAAGGTATTGGGCCTAACTATAGTATGTTTTACGGTTTTATATTTTACCCTGAAAATACCTATTTAGTTTGTTCATATAAAGACGACACCTTAGCTTTTACCAACACAGAGTTTAATACATGTGATTCCATATTGTTTTGGGAAATTGGTGCAAATGCTGCACCGCTTTATAATAAAGATGCCGAACCTTTTTATTGTTTTCCAAATCCGAACAATGGCACATTTAATATATTGTGTTTAAACAGTTTCACAGGTAAATTAGAAATAATTGACTTAACTGGAAATCTAATTTTTACAAAAGCTATTGTAAATAGCACATCGATTGATTTGTGTGTTCCAGATTTGAAAAATGGAATATATGTAATAGTTTTAAAGAATAATTTACAGAGTAAACGGATAAGACTAGTCAAAGTATAAATATCCCCCGTTCGCTTTGTAATCCAGTGGCTATGACAACGCTGGCGAGTACATAAGATTTAACGACATTATAATAAACTAACAAAAAAAATTATGGAAAAAGTTGTAAGCAAAATAGTAGAGAAAAGTTATGAAGCAGGAAGTGGATCTTTATATATTCCAATTCTAGGAGATATTTCCCCTAAAAATTGGGGACAAAAAATGGCCGAAAATGATATATTTATAATTATTACAGAAAAACATAGATATCAAGTTAAGGAAGAGGACTACAATAAACTTAAAGAAGGGGATGACTTTGATGAAAACTTAAGCATTTTTGCTTAGACTATTATTTATAAATGGCAGGGTGCGAAATTAAGCTGGCCAAAACCTAGAAGGACTTTGCAAAAAAGGATAACTAATGATTGATAAACATAAGCCCGACACGCTAGGTACAAATTTGAGCCTGCGTGGAAATAATATTCTCAAAAAAATATCAATAATCGCTTTGACGTAGATAAGAGTTGAGTAGTTTTGTAGGATATTGAGGAATAAAAGATAAGAACAAAATAATATTAATATGAAAAATAAGCTTTTCTTTTTATCCATCTTCATTTTTACAATTGTTTACGGGACAAGTTGTGACAAGGACACCAATAACTACACAACCGAGTTAACTTTTGAAAACTTGAAAGGGAATTGGGTAGCAAATGACAATGATAGTGATATTAAATGGTTATATTTTGAATCGGAAAACGAATTATTCATAATCCAAAAGTTTTATGATCATCAAAGTGAAACTAGCTTTACTTATTACCTCGATACAACTAACAATATTTATCTGCGTCCTAATATTGATGCTTTCGACACATTACCATTTCATGCTTGTCCGATAAAGATTATTTCAACAACCAGAATAAGAATTGAAGATTTACCGAATTGCCTTGGAGAAGATTTTACAGAAGATATTTCCTTTAAGAGAGATTAGTTCCACTGTGGGCTTCGGTTAACTTCATCGTAGGTATTCTGAGTGTAAATCTAACTACCTTTTCATATTCAGTTTTGCCGTATACCCTGTAAATGCTCATTTGCAAACCAAGTGCTAATGAGGGAATAAAATTCTATAAAAAAAAATAGTAACATTTGTTTTGATTATAGAAAGGGATTGAGTAGCTTTGTGGGGTGAGAAGGGATAAAGGTGGAATTATACATTGATTTTGATGAATAAGGCTCTTTTTGTTCTGGATATTTTACCGTTATAGCCAAGTGGAAAAACCCATTTGCGATTAATTTTGCAATGGCTATCAGGTTTATAGCAAATAATTGTGGAGATAATTAAAAAAATCATGCTCTTATGACGGCCACATAATCGTTATAGGTAAATAAAACAAAAAATATGAAACACTTTTTCTTATTTATACTGATTTCAATTATATTTTTTGGCTGCACAAAAGCTACCAGTGAAAAAAATAAAATTGACACAAATTCAGAAATAGCCAATATAATTTTATACTCAACTAGAATCGTTGACTCAAGTTATTTCCTAGTTAAAGAACAACCAATGACTTATCAACTAGAAATATATGATTCTATTTATGAGATTTCACACTTTGGATTAACTTTTATCGACATCACAAGTCTTGATAATTGGCAAATTAGTAAAGATGAATTGGTAAAATCTTTTAACTATGATAAGAAAGGTATTTATGGATATTGGGATAATGATATTAAGGGAATAAGTAAAGTTAGTTATACTGACATACCAACTTTCAACGTCGATTCAATCTCTGGTTTAAATTGGAAAGAAATAAATAGAAATCTTGGTTATGGTTTTATTGTAATATCAAAACCAGTAAATATTAATGACAAATACGCTTTTATTGGTATGAATTTGTACACAAGTTCTGACTTCATTGCAATTCTTTATCTATTAGAACAGACTGAAAATAAATGGGAAATTATTGACTATAATGCTTCATATTTGGAATTTGGTAGAGCAGTAATTGATCCTATTACAATTGGTTTTCCAATATATCCTACTAGCATGGCTATTGTTGGAGAAATAAGCAATATTCTGACAGAAAATTATCATCCCATAACAACACGTATATTTAATGCGGGTAGATTTGGACTACTAATGAGATGGAAATCTCAACCCAACGCCAAATCTTTTGATTTGGTTTCAGAACAAATACTATTTAAAACAAAACCATAGGATTTAGCTGCGGAGCAACTTTGAAAAGAATTTAGCAATTCCTTTCTCGCATTCCACATAGCCGCAACCATTCAGCCGTTTTTCAAAATGAAGATTTACTAGACGATTACAACCACCAGGTTATAACAGCACCTATATGTAATGCGGGGCGATTACGAACTTGGAAGGGCATTACTCCCCAATTCGCTCAGGTTATATTCCCAGTGCAAAACACAAGCTCGCGCGGATTTGTAATCCGGGTGCCAGTAATACTAAGGACAAGGATTTCTGGTTCGAAAATATCTTATCGCTTTTTTTTATTATTTAATACGCCGTTAGTATCAAGTCTTCCCGTCCTGCCAAATTTGCAGCATTAAGCGATTGAATATAAAACTTAAGCTTTTTTGTACATATTTATGTCGAAATAATTTTTTCTTTTATCTTTGATTTTTTAATCAGTAGTTTTGAATTCTTAATCTTAAATCTTGTACTATGAAATCCAAATTATTTTGTCTCCTCATGGGGTTGATTACAATCCTCCTTGTTAGTTTTAGATCTACAGAAAAAGATGAAAAATTGATTAATCGCTATCCTAAATATGAACAGGTTGTAACAAAGTTCTTTAATTTATATTCCACTGATAAAAGCTTTCAAGAAGTCTCTGTGTATTTTGAAAAACGCAATACTGGATGGCATGTTGTAATTAAAGACAAAAGCCTCGAAGAAAATGTAATTACTGAATTTTTATTTTGGGATAAGAATTCAAAGAAATATAAAAAGCTTGACATAGACAAAGCAGAATCAAAAGAATCAAGCGAAGCTGAGATAAGTTATTATTTAGATAATCAGAACTCAGTTTACTATTTCAACATCCTGCCTTATTATGGTTATGTGGGATGGGAACAGGATATAATTACGGATTTTGAAAATATCAAGGAACTTCCTGATACTTTAATGTATGCCCTAGGATATGCATATTCCAATTATGCAAGAAACATTCTTATGCCGTTGCAATTATTTGCCGACAAAGAAAATAATTTTAATCTGCAAAACAGCGGATATAAAATGTCGTCTGCTCAATTACAAGAATACAAAAAATATAGCGATCGCGCGATAGAGCTTTTCGAATTACTAGCAACGAGAAATCCAGAATTTAATACTTATATTGGTCCTATTGGAATTAAAGCATCAAATGAACATTTAACATCATTTTATGACATATACATTTTTAAAAGTTTTGACGATGCTAAAAATGAACTGAAACCAAATTTATATGATGACTTTTTTATTTCGATGGCAAAAAACTATCTTAGTTCTTGCAGTCAGAATGCGATATTGTTTACTTATGGCGATAATGATACTTACCCGATATTATATGTTCAGAATCAATTGAATTTCAGGACAGATGTACTCGTGGTCTGTATTCCTTTCTTTGCTTCAGATTGGTATATCGACTTTTTGCGAAATGATATTAGTAATTCAGGAACATTTCCATTGCAGATGGAAAAAAATAAGTATCAAGCTCATTCTCGAGATGTGTTATACTATGTTCCTAGCGAGAGTCCCGAAGAAGAAGGATACATTTCAATTGATAGTTTGCTAAATTTCATTGCTGATGATGAATCCAGCTCTTTCTGGTATGAAGGAGAACAAACCTATTCATATAATAGAAATAAAATCTATCTAAACGTGGATTCGGCTAAAGTAGTATCAAATGGAACAGTAAAACCCAAAGATGCCGAAAAAATTGAAACAGTTATTGAGTTTGATCTTGATCGTAGCTATCTTATTAAGAATGAGATGATGATACTTGATATAATAAGAACAAATAACTGGGAACGTCCAATTTGTTTCACATCAATTGGAAACACACAAACTCTTGGACTTGATGATTATTTCCAGAACGAAGGTTTTGTTTACAGGCTTGTACCAATCAAATCGAATTCTAAAGGAAGAATTGATACTGATGACCTATATGAGTTTATAATGAATGAACTTTATTGGTTTGATATCCGTCAAACAAAGAATTATTATCGTGATATAGTAGCCAGAACTTTGAGCATTGTGAAAATTCGAGGAACTATCACAGACCTTGTTATTGAACTGGTTAATGCAGGCGAAATGGATAAAGCTAAATCGGTTATTGAAAAATGTGAGGAATTGATCCCGACTGATATTATTACTCCAGATATTTTTGATATTAATTATGCCAATGCTTTATATGCAACTGGAAATACATCATTGGGTGATGAGTATCTTACAAAAATCATTGATGCCAGCATTAAAGATTTGGATGAATTGTTCGCAATGGATAAAGCTGAAATAATTGAACATACATATGATGTTCAGCTTTCGATGGAAACATTTCGCCGAGTATTATTGAATGCTCAAACAAATGAAAGAGATGAATTATTTAGCCAATGGGAGGTCTTATTTAATATATACATGGTCAAATATGGGGAATTCTTCCCTGATTGATTCAATATTCGATAGCATACATAATCAAGTTACTTCCACAAACTCGATTGGATTTAACTAAGTTGCGATGCGCTGATTCGAGTGCTTGTATCACTAAATACTTACTCCCAATACTCCAAAACTAGATATCAAAAAAATAGGTATCTATGCCAAAAATAGTTGGTAAGATCATCTAGGATATTCTGGACTAAACTGACCCCTTAAAGCCAGAATAAAGAGATCACAACGGCTTTAGCCCTCGCTTCGATGGTTCGACGAACTCACCAACCTCAGCTTAGCGCATCGCACGTAAGTAAAAAGCGACTGCCATTCTGGCGGATGTTGACCCCCTGATTTTTGTTGGCAGTGTTTAAAAAGTAATCCTTGAGAGAAACGTAAATATTCGAAACTCATAAAAAAATTTAGACTAACATTGTCGAAAATAATTCGTGTTTTTATCGGTACAAACACGAAAATAGTTGTATCTTTGACGCAAATAAAAAAAGCTTTAAATGTTTAGCATGGCTTCGTGTTTTTACCAGAATAAAAACGAAATAATTTACTAAAATGGCAAAAAAAATTACAGATATAGTGATAGAGAAAATTGATAGTATTGGATATGGGTATGTATTCTCTGCGAGCGATTTTCCTGTTGATGTGTCAAAACAAAAATCAGTCAATAAAGTTTTAGAAAATTTGACAAAAGCAAGAAAAATTCGTCGTATGTCAAAAGGACGTTACTACAAAACAAAAATAACAGAATTTGGCGAACAATTACCCGACAGTTACCAAATTGTCAAAGATTTGCTCGTGGAAAACGGAAAAATGATTGGATATATTACAGGTTATCAGGTTTTCAATGAATTAGGGTTAACAACACAGCTATCTGCTATTTTGCAAATAGGAACAATAAAAGATAAAAAAAGCATAAAACGCAGCTATTACAGAATTAAATTTGTAAAACAATGGAATCCGATTACAAAAGAGAACATTCCATTATTGCAACTGCTTGATTGTTTGCGATTTTTCAAAATTATACCTGATGCAATGCCTGCGGATAGTTGCCAAAGAATGCTCTATCTATTATCCAAATTAAATTATGACCAAAGAGAGAAAATTAAAAAATTAGCAATAAAATACAGTCCGCAAGCAATTGCACTTCTTGGAACAATGCTCGAAACGCTAAATCCAAATGAAGATATTGAATTGTTGAGAAAAGCGCTGAATTTTCAGACATTTTACAAATTGGGAATTCCACAGGAAATTTTACCTACACAAAAAAAATGGAATATAAGATGAAACTGCATGATGATCAGACAGTATTTTCTCAACTACTGAATTTTTCAGCCAACACATTGGGTATCAGACCTGAATTTATTGAGAAAGATTATTGGCTTACACAAGCATTGCAACGAATGGCTCAAAATTCAAATTCCGAAAAAGTGGTATTTAAAGGCGGAACATCTCTATCAAAAGCATATCGCCTGACAAAGCGATTTTCAGAAGATATTGACATCGCAGTTATTGATACCGAATCCTTTTCAGGAAATCAATTGAAAATGTTGATAAAACGACTTGCCAAAGATATGGCAAATGATTTGAAAGAGAAAGTTGAACATGGAGTAACCAGCAAAGGTTCACGCTTTTACAAAGCAATTTATCTCTATCCGAATTTAGTAGGGATTAAATCTTCGGCAGTAAAGGAGGGACAACTTTTGATAGAAATAAACACTTATGCAAACCCATACCCGTTTATAAAACAGGAAATTTCATCACTTCTTGCAGATTATCTCATAACAATAAATCGGCAAGATTTGATTGAGCAATACGGGTTAAAACCTTTCTCTATCAATGTTTTAGATAAGCGGAGAACACTGATTGAAAAATTAGTTTCACTCATTCGTTTTTCATTTGACGATGAAAAGATTAAAGCAGTGGCATCTAAAATCCGACATTTCTACGATTTATACTATTTAGCAAACGATGAGGAATGCCAAGCATATATTCAATCTGCTGATTTCCATAAAGACTTAATTGAGCTCTTTATCCACGACCAACATGAATTTGATGAGCCCAAAGGCTGGCAAGCTAGATCAGTAAAAGAATCTTTTCTATTTAAAGATTTTCCGACTATATGGAAGAGTTTAAGAACAACTTATCAAAACGAACTGGCTCCATTGGCATTTACGGAAATTCCAGAAGAAAAGCTTGTGGCAGAAAGCTTTATGAGGATAATCGAGAAAATATGAAATGCTGAATGAAATGACAGAATCAAATGCCTAATTAGTTCTCCCAAGCTCGCGCGGATTTAGCTCCGCTGAGCTCTCCGCCAGCAGGCGGATCGGTTGTAATCCGTGTGCCAGTAATACTAAGGGCATGGATTGCAACTCTGCTCTAGTGTAGCACAAACTGTTCAAGAAAAGTGTTACATGCTCCGCAATAATCATCAAATCCAACTTCCAAAAATCTTTATCTTTGCTGTGTTAAATATTGAGCTATGAAAGAGCAGAATCCACAGATACAGATTGAGTACAAGAACCGTATCAACAAGGTTTTCGATTATATTGAGAAAAACATTTCGGAGCAATTGAGCCTGGAAGAACTTGCCGATGTGGCCAGTTTCTCTAAATATCATTTTGTTCGGATTTTTTTCGGAATTACTAGCGAAACGCCATTTCAGTTTATAAATCGCATTCGCCTCGAGAAAGCTGCAATGTTGCTAGTGATAAATCCACAACTTAGTGTTTCGGATATAGCCATAAAACTTGGTTTTACCGATTTGTCAATATTTTCAAGAAATTTTAAATCCTTTTTTGGAATTTCGGCAAGTGCATATCGCCTCGAAAAAAAGCAATATAGCAATTTAAGTCAAACGGAGGGCAATCAGAGTCAAACCGACGACAAAGTGATGATGTACTTTTGTCGAAGTACAAATTCAATTAAATGGAGGACTAATATGGAAATTAACAAAAGTGTTGAAGTTAAAGAACTTCGCGAAATGACAGTGGCTTATGTTCGCCACATCGGACCTTATCAGGGAAACAGCAATTTGTTTGCTCAGCTTTGGAACCGTTTATTTGCATGGGCTGGCCCACGTGGACTTATCGGTGGACCAGATTTTAAATCACTAATTGTTTATCACGACGATCCAAACCTTTGCGAAAGCGACAAGCTCAGAACGAGTGTATGCATTACCGTGCCTGAGAAAACATCAGTTGATGGCGAAGTCGGCAAAATGAAAGTCGAAGGCGG
>CAZOHR010000085.1:0-12298 GCA_964579045.1 uncultured Bacteroidales bacterium
GAAACTCGAAAAATTGTAAAAAGTGCAATAATTTATCCGTTACTTAACGGTTAATAAACGACTATGGGTAAAAACGTCCCATACCGCAACGTATACAGAAACTCGAAAAATCGTAAAAGGTGTAATAATTTATCCGTTACTTAACGGTTAACAATCGACTACAATAAAAAAAAAGGTTTGTTTACTTAAAAACAAACCTTTTTTTAATTCTAAAGGAGTCGTCCTTCTATTCTCTAACAATTTTCCTGAATACTACAGTTTTTGAAGTCTCAAGTTTGACAAGATACATTCCTGCTGGCAGTGACTCAAGGGAGTTGATTGTAAATGTATTATCCCCAGATTTTACTATTTGATTTGTAAATGGTATTTCGATTAGTTTGCCAGTAATATCAAATATTTTAATATCAACCACATCGTTAATTGGACTGTTATAATTAATATTAATCTCCTGGCTGAATGGATTTGGCCAAATACTAAAACCATTGTTTAGCTCAACTGAGATTCCAGCCAAAAAATCGATGGTAAGTTCAACTGGAATTGTAATCATGTTTGTAGCATCCGAAATAACTATATCGGCATAGTAAACGCCTTCGGCCATTCCAGCTGTATTGTAATGAAGACTAAGTTCAAAGTCGGAACCACTGGTAATTTCACCATTCGAAGGATCAACATTTAACCAGAAATATGCTTGATTAGGTATGCTTATTACTGATGACACAGAATGAGGATCACTTCCGTAAATATCTCCAGTAATTGTATAGCCTATTTGCGAATCTTCACCAGTATAGTTTTCATCAAAAGTAATATTAACTGTACAAGTTGCAGTTTCGTTCCCGTGAATTGCTCCCCATGTTTGAGTAGTAGAGAATTCTAAGTCAATACCTGCACCAGTTGAAGCATCAGAGTTTAAGGTTCCAGAAGGCCCAATAAGATCGGTCGAACTGTTTACAGTAATCTCTTCTGGGAAGTTGATAATCAAATTCTTTACCCATTCCATGTCGCTAGATTGTGCTGTAAGGCTAAATGTTACAGTGTAAGTTTCACCTGGTTCAAAACTTGCTAAGTCAGAAACAAGAGTAGAACCTTCAATACTTTTCTTATCAATAGAAACAGGGACTACTTCAACATTAAAATCAAGAATTCCTCCGCCAAGATTAGAGATAGTAAGAGGATTATACTCTTCCTGATTAGTATTCATAGTTTTGAATATTTCAGTAGTTTCGCAGAAAAGCATAGGAGTACTTGTGCTCACTGCAGGGAAAATGATGTTGTCAATCCAAGCGGCATCGAGTCCCCCAACAGTATTAATATCTTTGCGGTAGCGCCAAGCAAAAGTATGCTGTCCAGCCAAAACAGGGTGAGAGTATTCTGCCCAAGCCATTTCGCCAGACAAACTATATACCACAACACCATCAACAAGGAATTCGAGAAAATCGTAATAGTCTTCGCTAGATACTTTACGGGCGAAGCTCACATTTCCATCAGCAACAACAAACATTTCAATTTGTAAAGTAGATTGCTGACTATCGCCTATCGCACCTGATCTTAAACTATAAGTGCCATCATAAACTTCGTCTGTAACAATATACCAATCGCTTGCTTCGGGTTGTGTCCACTCAAATGTATCAAGATTTCCAGACTCGAAAGTCTCCATTAGAATACCGACAATTAAATAAACAGTTATATCTGTATTTAGTCCATTATCGGCTTCAGCATTAAGAGTTAGTTCTACAATGTGTCCCATATCGCAGGTAGGATCAACACTGATATTATAAGTAAGCAATGTGCTGTTTCCAGCTAAAAGAGAAGCAATGTTTTGGGCGCCAGTGTTAATTGTCACCATCGGATCATCAGTGCTTAATGTTGCAGTTATATTCGTTGCCGATACTAGTCCAAGATTTTTTAAATTAAATATTGCATCTGCAGTTTCACCAGGATCTAGACAGTTGTTATCTCCATCATTAATCATAGAACTCATAACATTGAGAACGGCTGTATTAATGACAATTTCAACTGGTACTACTTCTGAGTAGCCATTATCACCAGCAAAAGTTAAATTAACAATTGCAGTATGCTGATTTTCAACGATATTTGCTGTTGTAATATTGAACATTGCAATTTCTGTTTGATCTGGTTCTAAGGTCGAAATAATGTCTGTATCAGTATTTATCGTAATATATGAATCTGAGGTACTTGCAGTTATTGTCAAATTGTGAACATCAGAACCACCATTATTTAAGACAGGAATTGAGATGTCGGCAGTTTCACCGGCAGCTAGAATGTCATCATTTGCGTCATTAACTACAACATCTTCGGTAATAATATTTGGAGCAAAAGCGGTAAATAAATAGAAATAGTTCCAAACATCTTGATCTGATGTAACAGTAAAGTCAAGTTGAAATTGATGATTATCAGGTACTGATGGGCTTACATCAAATGTAAAAGCATCGCTAATAACCTGATTGTTTCCTGAATTAAGGTTTGGACAAGTCGTTGAGTTATCTGTTATTGTAATATATGGGTCACTAGTGGCTACAGTAATTGTGATACCTGTAACGGCACCAGCCATAGGATTAGTGGCAGTAAGGTCAAGACTTACAGTCTCGGCATATTCAATAACAGCATCGTCAGGAGTATTTACAGCATACGACAATATTAAACCATCTGTAACGAAAGGTAAAGTAATTTTATCACGGATGCCATTATTATCAACTACCTTAAAATGAAAATCTTCAGCAAGATATTCGTGAGTAGGAATACCCTCAAGTAAACCAGTAGTGCTGATTTCAAATTCATCTGGAATGATAAATGGTGTTAGAGTATATGTAAACCCTGATGTTACTGTTGCAGGGCTATCAAAGGCAAGTCTCTGATAGTTTAATTGGTCGCCATTTGATGTTCCACAAACATATTGAACCAGACTAGTAAGTACAGAATTATCATAATTAAAAACAATTCTGCCATCGTCATACAATGTCATAGCAAAGTCGATTGTAGAGTTGTCCCAAATTATAGTTTTATAACCTGCACCACTAATAGATTTCATAGTTGAACTCACAGTGCTGGTGTAGAAAGGAGCAATGCTTTTGGTATGTATCCATACTGTTTCATCATGATGGTAATAAGGTAAATTGTCGGAAAAACCGCTAGCAAAGACTACCATACCTTTACTACTTACGTAAATATTTGTATAATCTTGACCATAATAATTGAAAGTAAAACCTAAAGGTACAGAGAAGAATCCACTACCACTCAATGCTGTTCCACCAGTAGGAAAGGTTTCAACAGTTTCGGCAACTGAGAAATCCATATCAAAACCCCAAGTATAAGGCTCTGTACCTCCATCTGCAGTAAGCTGTTGTGAGAATGGACTCATAATAGCTCCACTCGACAAGTTAGTTGTAGTTATCTCAACAGGATCGTAAGTTTGAGAGCTAGTAATACTTAAAGTAGTAATTCCATTATGTGCAATTGCCTGTGCTGGTGTACTACAAACGGTTTCTACTGGCGAACCTGTGCTATAGTTTATCAGAGAAAAGGAATTGAGAGTGCCAGTACCAGTGCCATCTGCATCATTCTCATAAACCTGAATAAAATATTTAGCCTCTTGTCCAGGAGTTATAAAGTTAAGTAAAGGTGTAAGGTCAATACCGAATTCCATAGTTTTGTCAGATTCTGCAGTACCACCGGTCATAAAATTGTCCCCAGCTTGATAATCCAAAATAGGCAAATCGATAACATGTTCTGGCATTGATGCAGAAGTGTTAAGGGATATTCCCGCATAAACTTTTATTTTCTTTCTTCTATTGTAAGTAATATTTACTTTAGCTGTTAGTTGAGGATCATAGGTAGGGTTTACTGTCATCACATGAACAACATCATTCCAAAAAGATCCATCTGCAATGTTTTTATACATAATGTAGCAGAAGCCGCCATTTGCCCAAGCAGGACCTCCACTATAAGTATTACACATTTTAATTCCGCCAATTTCCCAATCTGCCATAGTTACCTGACTATCACCATTTATATCTATGTTATTGGTGTATTGTCCATCATTATTGTAGTCGAATCTAATAGAGTCGTTGTAGCCCAATATTGCCATTGAGTGAGATGTGCCTGCATAAAAATCTGTAAGAACATATTTTCCTGCTTCTTCTGTACCTGCAGGTAATGTTTCTGTTGGAGACGGTACTCCAGAATAAAAAATTGCACAGCCTCCATCATCATCACCATTTAGGTGGTCATTCATCCAATTTTTAAATATCTGTAAACCAGCAGCATCTCCAACATTAAGTTTATATGCTCCTGTAATTCTGTTTTTCATAGTGCTGTAATATAGATCATATCCAGTCATCCAACGAATATTTCCACCAGCATCGATAGTTCCACCATATTCTTCTTGGTTTGGTGTGCCAACCATTCGAAGAACCTCAAGAGTGTGATAGTAGCTTACACCGCTACCTCCCCAATCACCGGCATCCCAATTATACACAAAACCTGTAGGATATAGGTGTGAATTTACATTTGCCTCAAGATTTCGTGCAGCATTCATCTCATAAGTGAAACATATTCCTGTTGAAGATGCTTGGCCACAACTCATACCAGACTGAACAAACATATCTCTAAAATGCTCTGTTTCAGAAAGATCAACTTTGTATGGCAGAGACTTGTTCTTGTATGATTCAGGCATAACTAAATCAGGAAGGCTCATTAAAAGTTCCTGTTCTTTTAAACTTAAAGGCTGTGGTTGATTAGTCTTTAGTTGCTCCTGTGAAAATCCGCAAAGACTTATTATTGCGAGAAATGTACCAATAAATACTTTTTTCATGATGAGAAAATTAAACTTTGCCGAAAGTTAAACAATTATTTTTTATAAAATTAAAATTCTTGGCTGTTTTTTTCTCTGAACGTGTAATATTTTTGCCATATTATACCATAATGGTAATTATAGCATTATAAAGGTTGAATTATAATGTCAATATTTGAGTATTGCTCATTCAAACAATATTTAATTGGCTATACGGATTAAATGGTTTTAGGCCCGAAAAATTTTAAGAGTTTCCCGGTGTCAGGTTCAATGTCTGACCATTGATAATGATCAAATTCAATATGAACAACACCACAAGTTGGAACGTTTTCGATATCTCCACCTGTAAGCAAATTAGCAAGTCCTGTTGTTCCAGGATTATGACTAATAATGAAGATATGCTTGATTTTAACGTTTTGCTCTATCAGAATTTCGATGTATTCTGATACACTACACATATACAATTCGTCAATGAAATGAATTTTTTCTTTAGGGTATCCAATTTTTTCCGCAATTATTTCTGCAGTTTGTGCAGCTCTCAAAGCAGGACTTGAAAAAATTAAATCTGGTTTAGGTAGATTTTTTAATAGATATTCTCCCATTTTGGGTGCATCATTCTCTCCTCTCGCACTCAAAGGTCTGTCAAAATCAGATAAATCATTATCCCAGTCTGATTTGGCATGACGAATCAATGTTAAAAGTTTCATCTTAGATTTTAATGTGGTGTTAAGTATTAAATTTTATTGCTTTATAATTTTATGCAATTTTATTAAATTTTTTAATATAATTTCAAAAATAGGAATTTTTTTTACAAATCTTCCTACTCATACAGCATAATGCTTTTGTGGGAATTATACTTTGATTGAGTTTACAAGAAAATAAAACAACTAGCCTTAATCAATCAAGGGTAATTTGCGTTGATGTGACTTTAGAAAGGGAAATACAAGACAAAATGTCCTTATGCGACTACAGAACCATTTCCGCAGGTGCTTTCAGGACTAACAAACTTTAGGCTTCCATCTTTGTCGGCAGCCATAAGTACCATCCCATTTGATTCTATCCCTCGCAAGGTTCTTGGGGCAAGATTTACCAATACACAAATTTGCTTACCGATGATATCTTCAGGTTTGTAATACTGTGCTATTCCCGAAACAATTACTCTTTTATCTATACCCGTATCTACGAGTAGCTTGAGTAGTTTATCCGCTTTTGGAACCTTCTCAGCATCCAAAATAGTAGCTATTCTAATATCTTGTTTTACGAAATCGTCGTAGGTAATTAAATCTTTTTGAGGAATCACAACTTTCTTTGCAGATTCATTTTCCTCTTTTGATTTCATTAGCTTTTGTATCTGGAATTCAATTTGTTCATCATCTATTATTTCGAAAAGCAATGCTGGAGCGTTTAATTTATGCTCAGTAGGAACTATGTCAAATTTAGCTGCCTGTTCCCATTCTGGTTTTTCCATGTTTAACATTGTGAACAACTTCTTAGATGTAAAAGGCAGGAATGGTTCTGTCAGAGTTGCCGACAAAGCACATAATTGTAATGAATAATAGAGAATTGTTTTTACTCTTTCTTCATCAGTTTTTATTAGTTTCCATGGTTCTGTATCTGCCAAATATTTATTTCCTATTCTAGAGATATTCATGGCATCTTTTAGTGCTTCACGGAACTTATAATTTTCAATGTTTTTTTCCAGATTTGCTTTTATTTCGGCAATATCAGACCGTATTTGTTTTTCGTAATCTGTATCTTCACCTGGGATAGGAACTATTCCATTAAAGTACTTCTGTGTTAGAACCATTGCTCGGTTTATAAAATTACCCATTATTGCAACAAGTTCGCTATTGTTTCTGGTTTGGAAATCTTTCCATGTAAAATCATTATCTTTTGATTCTGGTGCATTTGCACAAAGTACATACCTTAAAACATCTTGTTTGTTTGGGAATTCTTCGAGATATTCGTGAAGCCAAACTGCCCAGTTTCTTGAGGTGCTGATTTTGTCTCCTTCGAGATTTAAAAATTCGTTGGCTGGTACGTTTTCGGGTAGGATATAGCTTCCTTCATGTCGTAACATCGACGGAAAAATGATACAATGAAAAACAATATTATCTTTTCCAATAAAATGAACCAATTTGGTATCATCACTCTTCCAATATTTTTCCCATTCTGGAGTAAGCTCTCTTGTTGCAGAAATATATCCGATTGGAGCATCGAACCATACGTAGAGAACTTTATTTTTTGCTTCAGCTAATGGTACTGGTACTCCCCATTCCAAATCTCGCGTAACGGCACGTGGAAAAAGTCCTGAGTCTAACCAAGATTTACATTGACCATACACATTAGGCTTCCATTCCTTATGATCTTCGAGAATCCATTGTTTTAGTTCTCCTTCATATTTATCGAGAGGTAAAAACCAGTGTTTTGTTTCTTTCAAAATGGGTTTATTACCACTGATAACAGATCGAGGGTTTATTAATTCTTCTGCACTAAGTGAAGAACCACATTTCTCACATTGGTCGCCATAAGCATCTTCGGCACCACATTTAGGACATGTTCCCATAATATAACGGTCGGCGAGAAATTGATTTTCGGCTTCATCGTAAAACTGCATGCTTGTTTTTTCGACAAATTCGCCTTTTTCATACAATGTTGTAAAAAATTCTGAAGCAGTTTTGTGATGCATTTCATTGCTGGTACGACTGTATATGTCGAATGATATTCCAAAATCTTCAAAAGATTTCTTAATTATAGAATGATATCTGTCAACTATTTGTTGAGGTGTAACACCTTCTTTGCGTGCTTTTAAAGTAATTGGAACACCATGCTCATCAGATCCACCAATAAATACTACATCTTGTTTCTTTAAACGCAAGTATCTTACATAAATGTCGGCGGGTACATAAACACCAGCTAAATGACCAATGTGGACTGGCCCGTTTGCATAAGGAAGTGCCGATGTAACAGTATATCTTTTAAAGTCTTTCATCTTATTTGTTTTTTTTTGCAAAGATAGAAAAAGACTATTGAATGAGTGTTGGAGCAAAATGTTTTTTTTGTAGCAGATATTTAAGCTGCATAAGTCATTTAGGAAACACATTAAAAAACACAATTTATAATCATAAATTATTCTATTTTTGAAATGTAAAATTGTAAATTATGATTACGCCTCCAAAATTAGTAAAGAATAGTAGAATTGCCATTGTTAGTCCGTCAGGAGCAACAACTGCTGATTTTATTGAGACTGCCTCAAATTATATAAAAGCCAAGGGTTTCGAGCCGATTATCTATCCATCTTGCCTTAATAGACACTTCCAGTTTGGAGGAACAGATCGAGAGCGTTTGTTTGATTTGCAATCAGCTTTGGATGATGCAGAAATTGATGCAATTTTATGTTCTCGTGGTGGATATGGATTAATTAGGTTAGTTGACAAGCTCGATTTTACTGGGTTCTTGAATAAACCAAAGTGGGTTGCAGGTTTTAGTGATATCACCAATTTGCATTTGGCACTTAACAAAATAGGAGTGAAGAGCATCCATTCTCAGATGACAAAAGCAATGCACGAGTTTCCTGGCACTGAAGCAGTTGACAATATCTTTGATATTCTTGAAGGAAAGATTCCAAAAATAACCGCAAAAACTCACGAGTTAAACCGAAATGGACTTGCCGAAGCGGAGATAGTAGGAGGGAACTTGTCAATTATTTACAGTA
The DNA here is from genome assembly GCA_964579045.1 of uncultured Bacteroidales bacterium. Taxonomy (GTDB): domain Bacteria; phylum Bacteroidota; class Bacteroidia; order Bacteroidales; family ML635J-15; genus Bact-19. The sequence goes on from CAZOHR010000085.1 coordinate 8,523, forward strand.
TGCAGGCCACCAAATTTGAGATAAACACGGAAAATAAGATTTTGGTGATTGAAGATTTAAACGAATACCTCTACCATCTTGATAGAATAATGATAAATATGAAAATGTCGGGGAAACTGAGTAATCTTGCAGGACTAATTGTTGGAGCCTTTACTGATATGAAGGATAATCCAAATCCATTTGGCAAAACCCCTTATGAAATAGTTAGTGAGCATGTTGCCGAGTATGACTATCCTGTAAGTTTTGATTTTCCGATAGGACATATAGACAACAATAGACCGTTTATTAGTGGTCATAAGTACAGTCTCTCAGTAAACAAAAATGTAGAACTGTATTAATATATTATGTGCGAAATGTTTATTTAAAATTTCGAATTTCTTCCATTATCATCTGAGCCAGTTTATCTGCTTTTTCCGCATTCTGACTTTCGGAATAGATACGTATAATCGGTTCGGTATTCGACTTCCTTAAGTGCACCCATTCCTTTGTTTCGGGGAATTCAATTTTTAAACCATCTATTGTATGCAAAGGGTTCTTGCTATATTTGAGTTCAAGCGATTTAAGTATGCCGTCAACATTAATACTTTCGTCAAGTTGAATTTTATTCTTTGAAATAAAATACTCAGGGTAAGATTTTCTGATTTTGGAGACTTTTTGTTTTTTTTCTGCCATTAGAGATAGAAAGAGAGCAATTCCAACAAGAGCGTCACGACCATAATGAGATTCGGGATAAATTACACCACCGTTTCCTTCTCCACCAATTACCGCATTAGTTTCTTTCATTTGCGCCACTACATTTACCTCTCCAACTGCTGCCGAATTGTATGTCATTCCATATTTCTCTGTAACATCTCTAAGTGCTCTAGTTGATGATAAATTTGAAACGGTGTTTCCTGGAGTTTTTGAGAGTATATAATCAGCTACTGCTACGAGGGTATACTCTTCTCCAAACATTTCGCCATTTTCGCAAACAATTGCAAGACGGTCAACATCAGGATCTACAACAAATCCCACATCCGCACCTTTTTCTTTAATTATTTTGCTTATTTCTGTGAGATTTTCGGGTAATGGTTCGGGGTTGTGAGGGAAATTTCCATCAGGAGTGCAATATAACTCAATAATATTTTTTACACCAAGGCTTTTTAATAACTTAGGTATGGCAAAGCCTCCAACAGAATTCACACAATCAATAGCGACAGTAAAATTAGCTAAACTAATAAGCTCTTTATTAACAAGTTTAAGTTTTAGGACAGAGTCAATATGAATATTCTCGTAATCTCTAGCTTTGCGAATTTTGCCAAGTTCCTCAACCGGACTGTATTCTGCATCAGAAGATTCTGCCAATAAAAGAATTTTTTGACCTTCTTCTGCATTTAGAAATTCACCTTTACTATTAAGCAATTTAAGTGCATTCCAATTTTTGGGATTGTGACTTGCAGTTATGATGATACCGCCAGCAGCGTTTTCTCTAGTTACGGCTAATTCGGTTGTTGGAGTTGTAGCCAAGCCAATATTAATTACATCAAAGCCCATAGAAGATAATACAGAGACAACAATGTTCTCTACTATTTTACCAGAAGGACGTGCATCTCTACCAACAACTATTGTGTTAGTTTTTGGCTTTCCAGCTTTTATAAAACTTGCATATGCTGTGGTAAACTTAACTACATCTAGTGGTGTAAGGTTTTCGCCTTGTTTGCCTCCAATAGTTCCACGTATTCCTGAGATTGATTTTATTAATGTCATATTTAATAATTTTGGTTGCAAAAATAGTACAATTAGCTTTGTTTTTCATGCGTTCTAAAATATTTAGCTCAAAATAGAATAATAATCAAAAAAAAATTTGTCAGATATTTAATAATGTGTATTTTTGCAGCCCTGAAAACAAATTTGTTAAATAAATAAAAAATTTAAAGGAATGATTATAGTACCAGTTAAAGAAGGCGAAAACATTGACAGAGCGTTGAAACGTTTTAAGAGAAAATTCGAAAAAACAGGAGTGGTAAAAGAATTAAGAAGACGTCAGGCTTTTGAAAAGCCATCAATTACTTCACGCTTCCAGAAGCTACACGCAATTTATGTTCAAGGATTGCAGATTCAGCAAGAAACTAATTAAGAAATTTTTAACAAAACTACGTAACATTTAGGTTCACTTTTCGTATTAGTTTACATTACGATTAGATGTGTAGGTTTATATGAATGTTGAACTCTTTGTTAAATATATCAGATACGAAAAACGATATTCTGAGCACACAATAAAATCTTACGAGACTGATTTGTATCAGTTTCGTAATTTTGTTTTATTAGAGCGCAACGCTGTAGATGAAGACTCCGAACCCGACTTCAGGGGAATCCGCGCATGGATGGTAAGTTTATCCCAACAAAAGAATACTTCAGTTACAATCAATCGAAAATTATCAAGTCTCAAATCGTATATCAGGTATTTGCTAAAAAATGGTACTATCACCGAAGATCCGTTAGCCAAAATTATAAGTCCCAAAAATAAAAAGAGATTACCAGAGTTTATCCAAGAGAATGAGATGAATAAGTTAGATTCACCAGATGTCTTTAAAGATGATTTCTTTGGGATAAGAGATAAGTTTATGTTGGAACTGTTTTACAATACAGGAATGCGATTGTCTGAGCTAATAAATATTAAGCATTCTGATGTGGATTTGATAAATGGTACAGTTAAAATTTTGGGAAAAAGGAATAAGGAGAGAATTTGTCCATTAAACAGTTATACTATTAATATATATAGAAATTATATTGAATCAAAAAAAGCGATTGGCTTTTCAACTAGTCTTGATACAAATTTGATTGTTACTGATAAAGGAACCAAAATGTATGGCAATTTTGTATATCGCAAGATTGTGCACTATCTTGGACTTGTAAGCGGTATTGACAAGAAGTCGCCACATGTTTTGCGTCACACCTTTGCTACACATATGCTAAACAACGGGGCAGATCTTAATGCAATTAAGGAGCTACTCGGACATGCAGGTTTGGCAGCTACACAAATATATACACACAACACATTCGAGAAAATTAGAAATATTTACAAACAAGCCCATCCAAGGGCATAAAAGAAAGGAGTAATTATGAATATTAAAATTCAATCATTGCGCTTTGACGCTGACAAAAAATTACTGGATTATGTTGAATCCAAAGTAGGAAAATTAAATCAGTTTGCTGACAATATTGTCGGAGCTGAGGTTATTTTACGATTAGATAATGCTGAAACTAATGATAATAAGATTGCCGAAATACGTATTGACGTGCCTCATGGGACAGATATTTTTGCAAAAAAACAGTGCAAGACATTCGAGGAATCTATAGATTTAGCAACGGCTGCATTACGACGTCAACTCAAGAAATTTAAGGAAAAACAACGTGATTAAAAAAAAATCAAAAAAAGTTTAGATTTTTTTTGGAGGTAAATAAATAATTCATACATTTGCAGTCCTTTTCAGAAGGGAAAAACAGGTTCTTTAAATGTATGAATTTTTTTTTTATTTTGGCCGATGTAGCTCAGTTGGTAGAGCAGCTGATTTGTAATCAGCCGGTCGGCGGTTCAAGTCCGTTCATCGGCTCCAAAATTTAAAGAACTGGGGGGATTCCAGAGTGGCTAAACGGGGCAGACTGTAAATCTGTTGGGCGACCTTCGGAGGTTCGAATCCTTCTCCCCCCACTGCTAAAGACGCGGGAATAGCTCAGTTGGTAGAGCATCAGCCTTCCAAGCTGAGGGTCGCGAGTTCGAGTCTCGTTTCCCGCTC
>CAZOHR010000086.1:0-5621 GCA_964579045.1 uncultured Bacteroidales bacterium
CAAAATTACTTACGATTGCAACTTCCACACCCACGTAAACAAAGATTGCAAGCATACCCAAAACAAGCTGTGGATATTGCATTGCTCCCCAACCTTCTGGTTTTTTTGAAGCGCGAGATTTAATTACTAGCAACGAAACAACAACAACTGCCAATGCTCCAAATAACCAACCCAAACGATAGGTCTCGAGCGAATTAAAAGCTTCTTTTGTTAAACCCGAAACATCTTTTGTGTACGATTGAAAAACAGGGGCAAACATAACAATCAACAGAACTGTCATGATTACGAGAGCATAAAAAGCTTTGTTTGATTTCTCTGTTTTTTCGGTAGTTGCGCCTGATGGCACCTTCTTCGAAAACCAGAACAATGCAGCAGCAGAAAGAAATAACAAACCAACTGCCGAATATAAAATAATTACCTTATCTAAACCGAGTGCAGCAATCTTATCATCTGTGATAGCTGCAGTAGAACCAAATAGTGCTATTGCCACTACGATCGGACCAATTGCTGTTCCAAACGAATTAATTCCACCACCCAGATTTATTCTTCCAGCTCCAGTTGCAGGATCGCCAAGAGAAATAGCAAATGGATTAGCTGCAGTTTGCTGTAAGGAAAAGCCAAGCGCAACAATAAACAACCCAATCAACATACCATTAAATGCATTTGCTTCAACAGCAAAAATCATTGCAGCAGCGCCAATTGCCGAAAACAGTAAACCGAATACAATTGATTTTTTATATCCCATTTTTGCAACAGGATCATTACCACTAAATGCTCCAAATGCAAACAATCCCAATGCGCCCAGATAATAAGCCAAATAGAATGCAAAGTCAATTAACTGACTCTGAAACTGATCTAAATGAAAATAATGCTTGCAAAACGGAATAAAAACCGAATTCCCTGCTGCAATAAATCCCCAAAAGAAAAATACAGTAACTAAAATTGTCAGTGCCGAATAATTTGTGGGTTGACCTGTACTCGCCGCTTTTGATGAAGATACATCTGTAACTGCTCCTGCCATAAATGTAGTGTTTAATGTTTAAAATGTTTTTCTGTGGCAAATGTAAGAAAGAAATGGGAAATCACAAATGACAAGTTCCAAATTACAAATCCCAAAACACAAATAACAAATTACAAAAAAAAAAACAAAATCCAAGATAATCCCCTTGGAACTTGCTATTTGTTTTTTGTATTTTGGAACTTCTTTGGAACTTGTTATTTGTTATTTGGTGCTTCCCCTTGGAGCTTGTTTTTTGTTTTTTGGAACTTCTTTGGAACTTGTTATTTGTGATTTGGTGCTTCCCCTTGGAGCTTGTTTTTTATTCGCAAGCTCATTTCGACACAGCTCAATGCATCGCATGAGGGCTAAAGCCGTTGTTATTTGGTGCTTATTGGACCTTGTTTTTTATCAATTTATAAGTCCCTTGAAGCTTGCCATCATCAAAAACAACAAAATAAACACCTTTGTCTAAGAAGCTTATATCAATAGATGCTTCATCATTAATTAAAAAATCCGAAATCTGTTTTGTTAAAACTGTTTTTCCAGCAAGGTCAATTATTTTAATGTCCAATTGCTTTACTTCTACATCAACGGCTTTAAAAGTTATAAAATCTCCTGCTGGGTTAGGAAAAACCGAAATAGCTACAGGACTTTTCGCCTCTTCACTTCCCGAACTGCAATCCGAATCATAAATAAATGTGAGATCGCCACAAATCTCCCAGTGATTGTATGCGTGATCAAAATATATCACCTGAACACAGTTTAATTCGGGATTGCCCGACAAACATAGATAAGTAATAAGGTACTCGGTATTATTTGCCAAATTCACAGAGTTAAGATTGTTATTTGCACAAGAAATACGTTCTAAATGTGTATGCTGCGAAAAATCCAGAGTTTGCAGGTTGTTGTTGTCGAGAAAAAACTCTCTAATAAATAAACTGCTTGAGTAATCAATATTACTAATTGAATTAGCTGAAGCATACAAATATTCAAGCTCGGGATTGGTGGATAAATCAAGTGACAACAAATTACAATTATCAACTTTGAGCGAATACAAATGACTAAGCCCATTCAAATTTATTGCAGTAAGGTTTGTATTTGAACTGAGGTCTAGAAAAATAATTTCCAGATTTGAGCTTAGTTCAAGACTTGATAATTGATTTACTGCACAATTCAAATTACTTATCAAAGGATTAGCGGACAAGTTAAGGCTGGAAACATTGTTATTGTTGCAATGCAAAAACACCAATTCGGGTTTTAAACTTAGATTAAGCTCTGATATTGAATTTGCAGCGCAGTTAAGAACTCTCAAATCGGGATTTGCACTCAGTTCCAGAACTGTCAAATCGTTATCGTTTACGTGCAAGCCTCTAATCAACGTATTTTCACTAAGATCAAGACTTGTCAATAAATTCCACCCACACATAAGTTCCTGTAATGAACTACATCCCGAAATGTTCAAATTTTCTATATGATTATTCTCGCAATTAATGTTTATCAAATCCGCATGGTTACTTAAATCAAGACTGGATATACCATTTTGAGCGCAATCAATATTTAGAAGGTTTGGGCATCCAGACAAGTCCAAATCCGAAATAGAATTGCCACTACAAGAGATATTCTGCAGATTTGAACAACCCAAAATATCGATGCTTGTTATCTGACAATCGCGACAATAAATATCTTCCAGCGCAGTATTCTGTGAAAGGTCAACAACCGAAATGCTATTTTCATAGAATAAGATTTCGGTCATATTAATAAAAGCCTCTATTCCGGTAATATCACTAATTCCCAACGCAGCAATATTTAGTGAGCCAGTAAACCCTTCGGCTTCGACTACACTAATTTCCTCATTAGCATCAGTGTTAATTGAACTATTTGACAAAACTGCCATTTTGAAATTTTCGTCTGGGATATAAACATTCTGTGCAATTGAAAATCCCGCAAAAAAACAAATCACAAAAATTGTTACAAAATACTTCATGGCATTAAACTTTAGAGAAGTCAAATATAACATTTTTTTTGATGGTGAGGGAGAGTGGCACACAGAAAACCACCAAAGCCAAATTTCGCATTATAAAATCGTTTAATTTGGTGCTAAGATATAAAGTTTTGGCGAGAAAAAACTGAGATATAATAACAATGTTTTCCCTTAAAACTTAAAACTATAGCTCACCGAAGGGATTATTGGGAAAAGGCTTTGTTGTTTTAAAACCATTTGAGAACCTACTTGGTCGAAGAAATAGTAGTATGGATTTTTGCGATTATAGAGGTTGTAAATACTTACATTCCATGTTCGTTCGCCCCATTTTGTTTTTTTGTGGAAGTTGGCACCTATGTCTAAACGATGATAGGCTCGCATTCTAAAATTATTTATTCCATTATATATGTATGCTTGTGAGTTATAAGTAAAATCGTCACCATTTTCATTGTGCCAACTTGAAGCATCATTTATCACATCATATCTACCAACCGCCATTGTAAAAGCATTTCCTGTTCCATAAACCCAAGTGGCCGAAATGTCTATATTCTCGTTTATCTGATGTGAAAAAACTATGCTAATATCGTGGGTTCTATCGTACTTGTAATTAAAAGGCTCGCCATTGTTAATATTCGAAAATTGCCTAGTTGTTCTTGACAATGTATATCCAACCCAACCCGTTGTTCTACCTGCTTTTTTCTGAAAAAGGAACTCAAGTCCATAAGACTTTCCTTTTCCATCTGTTTCGACTTTATCTTGCCAATCTGATGTTGCATTTACAGTGCTTGCTCCTTCTTTATATGCGATAAGATTACTCATGTCCTTATAATAACCCTCTAGACTTATCTCATATTTGCTGTTAAATAATAATCCCGACACTCCAAAAGCATATTGTGTTGATTTCGCAGGATTTACTTTTTCGGTTGCTGGTAGCCACAAATCGGTTGGAATACCAACTCCGGAATTAGTTAACAAATGCACATTCTGCTGCATTGTGGCATACGAAGATTTTAAAATTACATAAGAACCAATTGGAACAGACAACAATACTCTTGGTTCTAGAGAAAAGTAGTTTTTACCGTTAACCTGATAAAGTGAAAAACGCCCACCAATGTCGCCAAACAGTTTTCCGCCGAGATTTATTTCATTTGAAAGATAAGCTGCATGTTCAAACGCATTTAGCTTGTAATTTCCAAATGTTGTGTCAACATCAAAGCCTTGATTGTCGTTTTGATTATAACTTGCCAGCCCTGGGGTAAAAGTATGATATAAACTATTTATGCCAAATTTCATTTTAATTGCTGGTAATGCAAAATATTCAAAATCAATCTTTGCAGAGATATCGTTAATGCCAGAAATAAAGCTACTATATGCCGACTGAACATAGCTGCCATCATCAATATTTTTCGACATGTCGTTTAGCAAACGGTATCGAGTATAGCTAAGAATTGAATTGCTGAAAAGCTTTGGTCCATAAATGTGATTCCAACGCAAAGCAAACAAATTATTACCCCAATCCTGATTAATTTTTATTTTGCTCGATGAATAATATGAATTGTCTTTTCTTCGGAAAGAAATTCTGTCGTCGCCTAGATAAACACTTAGGAAAAGTCTGTCTTTGTCGGAGAATCTATAATTGACTTTAGCATTAAAATCGTAAAAATTATAACCGATAGCTAGGCCTTGAGTTAGAGCCTCGGAAAGTGGAAGCATAAAAATATCGTACATAAAACGGCGAAACGAAACAATATAAGAAGCAGTATCTTTTATAATCGGTCCTTCGATCGAAACTTTTGAAGCAACCATTCCTATCATCCCCGAGCCTTTAAACTCGCGCATGTTTCCTTCTTTCATTCTAATGTCCAAAACCGAAGATAAGCGACTTCCATAAATTGCAGGAAAACCTCCTTTAACCAATTTAATACCGCTTAGCGCATCAGAATTAAAAGTTGAAACAAATCCACCAAGATGATTTACATAATAAAGTGGCACATCATCAAGCAAAATAAGATTTTGATCAGGAGTTCCACCACGTACATAAATACCGCTCGAAGCCTCGTTGCCTGAGCTAACACCGGGCATTAGCTGCAATGCTTTCATTATGTCCGATTCGCCACCTATAGAAGGAAGATTTTCTATTTGTGAAAGCGGAATACTAATCACGCTCATTTCTGAGGCTTTGTCGGTTATCTGTCCTTTGTTTGCATTTACTATAACTTCGGCAAGAATAGTTCCTGGTATAAGAGAATAGTTTTTTGAAAGTCCCGATTTAACATCAATCGTATCAGAAATACTTACATATCCAATGTATGAAATGTTTATGAAAATACTATCTGATTTGGGAACTGTTAAACTGTAAAATCCATAATTATTACTTGTAGCACCTCTGCCCGCATTCGATTCAAAAATATTTGCCCCAATAAGCTTTTCTCCAGTTTCGTTGTCCGAAATATATCCGCTGATGGTAATATTTTGAGAATATGTGGTAATTGCAGTAAATGTGAGAAAAGATACTGCTACAAAAAGTCTTTTAATACTTGAAGCATTCATAACTTACCAGTTAAAATTGTAAAATTTTGTAAGAGTATCAACCACTTCGGTATATCCGGCAAAAATACCGTAGCCACCTTTTATATTTGA
>CAZOHR010000086.1:5721-12180 GCA_964579045.1 uncultured Bacteroidales bacterium
CGTTTATAGCTCATTTCCAACAGAACCTCATAGTATTGCAAACCCAAGGAATTATCCTCAATATTAATAATAGCTTGGCTCACAGGAAATCCGTCTTGATCTAACAGGGCAGAATCCCGGAAGCTACAAGAAGTCATAATTGGATTACTTGGTAAAATATCGCTGGCGGAAATTTCTTCAATTTCAGGGAATTCTGTAATTTCTAAACGTACTGAATAGCTTTTTCCAGATAGGGGAATAATATCCGAAACAAAAAAACCATCTAAATAACTTAACTCTCCTGCCAAAACATCATCTTCGTAAAGCCAGATACGAGCATCGCTAATCGTCGCAGGAATGCTATCCAAAGGATTTACAGTTTTACTCAACCTTAGTTTTACAACTGTATCATTTGTAAAAAAACAGTTAATAACTGGTGAACTTGGAAATTCTGGAACCGCAATTTCTATTACTTCTGTGCAGGAAAAAAAAGTCGTAAATATCAATGAAATTAAAAACAATTTAAATCCCAATTTTACATTTCCCATAGTTTTACTTTTTATAATTGAAATTATAGCTTAATCGCCATGAAATAATTCTGTGTTTTGAGTTTACAAAATACTCATTTGAAAATTTCCATATTAAATCAAAACTAACCCTGTTTTTTGCAAAACAAAAAGTAATTCCCGGTGCAACAAATCCACCAATTCTACCTTTATTTAGATATATCCACTCTTCATTTATAAAAGCCTTTGACCAATAATGATTATAATATAAATCGATTTCTGCAAAGGGTCTGACTACACGTAAATAATTTAAAGTAAAACGAGAATAGCCTCCTAGACGAAATGAATTAGATCCAGATATTTGACTGTCCCCTTGAAATGCTCTAAAATTAAACCCTGAAAACTCTGGTCCTACTTGAATGTTAGGATGAACATTATAACCGTATCTCAACGCATATACAATTATTGGAGAATTGTCATCATGCCAAATAAGTTCCTCCAAACCGCTATAGGCATAGTTAAACTGAATGGCGAAGTTTTGCTTAAATAAATTTGTATCTTTAATTTGTTGTGCTAACAAAACACCGTCTGCAATCACAAACAAGACAAATACTCCTATAATTCGAATCAGTTTCAACATCCCTTAATATTAAAATTATAAGTTAATCGCCATGAAAAAATCGCTCTTTTATAATTTGCAAGATACAAATTTGAAAATTTGTATATCAGGTCAAGATTAATTCTGTTTTTTAAGATGCAGATACTAATACCTGGAGCAACATATACACCAAATCTATGAAATGTTCGATAATATGCCCCTTCATGCAACCAAGGATATACAGTGCTTGCCCAAGTATAATTATAAAATATACTTGCATCTACAAATGGTTTAATAAAATTAAGTTTTTTAACTGAATATCTCGCATATCCCCCCAAATACATATTACTAGAATGTTTCAGCAAAAGTGTGTCTTGAAAAAACACTCTTCTATCCCAACCAGAAAACTCAGGACCTAACGAAAAATTTGAATTAATGTGATAACCAAATCGAAAAGAATATACACGTCTAATGACATTGTCATCATGCCACAGTAGTTCCTCAATATTGCTATAAGCATAATTGAGTTGTGCAGAGCCACTATATTTATAATTTAATTCGATTAATTTGGTGTCGGCTTGTGAATACATGTCATTAGTCGCTAATGCTAAAACAACAATAACACATGCAATTGTTAAATTTTCTTTCATAAAGTATATAATATTATATTCGTGACTGTTCAGAAAATTTCCGAACAGTCACGAATTTGCTGTTATACTAATATTCTCCTAGAAACGAATTGGAATACTCAATGCGTTTTTCTTCAGTTCCATCTTTTCCATAATGATCTGTTTGCATATAACTAGAATTCAAATTAATTAAAGTGCTATTATAATGACTTTCTGGAATGAGACAGAAAGTTTCCTTAACTGTTTGCATGCTTGCTCCACCATAAATCCCACCAACCTCCGAAGGATAATTTGTACTGTTATATATATAATATCCTGTTGGCCAAGAAACCCATACACCACTCAATTGACGTCCCAGCCAAGCACCTAAAATCTTTTGCTGTGAATTAGTCTCTGCTTCGTATTCATAATCATTATCAACTAAAGTACGGTGCAATCTTGCAACAATTCTCTTGTTTTCATTGCTAAAATAAGCAGTGCGATAATTGAACTGTGTTTTAGTCTCCCTCTCTGTAGAATATACTTCAATTTTATCGCAAGCGACTTCACCTCTCTTTGCATTAATAATTGTATTCAATAAACTTACATCTCCACTAGCGATTACATAGTAATAATTATAAGCTACCCTAATTATTCTGTCACCAATTTGATATACACCATATTCATTAGTAATATATGACAGTACAGAAGGAGCCTGCAAGTCTTGAATTATAGAACCATCTACTTCTGAAGCGTGAAAAACAGTTCTATGTAATTCAATAAAATCGTTTGTTGAGCTAGTGCATTCTTGTAAAGTTTCAAGACCTTGCTCATAAATCTCTCGCATTGAAACAAACCCTATGGAACGATTTCTTTCGAACATCTTTTCTGGCGTTCCTTGATTCTCAAAAATCCACTGCCGATAGTTGTTAAATGATTCTCTATCTTTAAACACCAATCTCCCATCAACAACTTCTGGTAAGTATTTCATTACCTCCATGTCCGAAATTGGCTGAGGCTTGCGCACTGTTTGTTGCTGGTCTGCAACAATGGTTTCATCTTTCTCACAAGCTACAGATAAAAACATAGCCATAATTACCACTATTCCTGCAAATAAACTACTAATTGTCGAATTTACGACTTTTTTTAAACATTTAGTTATCATAATTTGTAAATTTGCGAAGTATAAACTTCGGTTTAACTTTACGGGCAACACAGATCTTTTCGACGAGGCTGTGTTGTCTTTTTTCTACCACTAAGAATTTTGTTGTTATATACTTTAAAAAATATGTAAACCAATACACTTTTGCAAAGTACTTTGTGCGAATCTTTTTTTGCCTAATACCTCCTTTCTTCTTTATCTCAAATTAAAATTATAACCTATACGATAAGAAATCATTGATTTCTTTCGATTCACAAACTCATCTCCAATTTTATACATTAGATCAATATTGAACCTGTCTTTAAAAAGTGAAACCGAAATGCCAGGCGCAATATAACCTCTTAGAGCATTAAAACTGTTTTCTTCATAATAATCCAAATTTATAATCGTTTTGCAATGATAAAAATAACCACTTGCCTCAAAAAATGGCAATACATATTTTAGTCTATTAATTGAAACTCTACCAAAAACACCTATTTTGGCAACAGCAAACATGTTTGTTCTAACACTAGAAAAATGCTCTCTTTTATATCCAGAGAATTCCGGCCCAATATTAATATTAGGATGAATTTTATAGCCAAAACGGAAAGCATATGCAAACATTTTTCGGCTATCCACTGGATAATAAATATCATTAAATTCATCAACTGCTGGGTTCAGTTGTATGCAAACACTATACTTCCACAATTTAGTCGTATCCGTACTTGATTGTGAAAAAGATTCAGAGATTATTAATATAAATATAATAATCCCAAACCATTTTTTTCTCTCCAAAAGACAATCAATTAAGCATCTAGCCTTCATTTCTCTCAATTAGTTTAAGTAAAAAAAACTGCTTTATATTTACCTCTACAACCATATTAGTAGTAAACAGAAGGAAATACATTACTATGAGTAAAATAAATATACTCATCGTCATATTCCCCATAATGCAAAGTTGAACAATAACTACGCGCAGGATCAGCTTCAACAGAGTTGCTGTATATGTCCAATGCTGCTTCTTGATTCGCAGCGTCCAAATCTGAATAAATTGTATATTTTACATTAGAGCCCAGAGGATAATAGTAACCTGCTGCCTTTGAAACATACACACCTTGTAGAGCTTTCCCAATCCAAACAATGATTTTCTGCTGAGAATGTGTAAGTGCAGTAATATAATACTTCCCATTAAATAGACCAGGCTTCAATCTAATAACGATTCTATGAGTATCATCAAAATATGCGGTATTATATGTCTCACCATGCTTTTCTGTATGAGTTGGTGCTGAAATTATCAAATCATCTCCAGTACATGACTCACTCATGAACTTTAACTTTTCAATAATAGAATCGTCTGATTTTAGAGCAGTATAACAATAATTATAAGTTGCCTTAAAAATCCTTTCCCCAACTTGACAAATACCATATTGGTTTGAGACATATGCAAGCGTATTAGGAATAGACATTTCATATAATACGGAATTATCGTATGTCACTTTATTAAAAACATTTGGGAACTGCTTAATAAATTTCTTTCCTTCTTCAGGACTATTCTCTAACAGAATAATTCCATTATTGTAAATTTCTTTCAATGAAACAAAACCTAACTTTAAATTCATCTCATCAATTTTTTCCGGATTCCCTTGATTCTCAAAGACCCATTGCAAATAATATTCATAAGACACCGAATCCTTAAACACCAATCTCCCATCAACAACTTCTGGCAAATATTGCATTACCTCCATATCCGAAATTGGCTGGGGCTTGCGCACCGTTTGTTGCTGTTCTGCAACAATGGTTTCATCTTTCTCACACCCCACCACCATAAACATAGCCATAATTACCACTATTCCTGCAAATAATCTACTAATCGTCGAATTTACGACTTTTTTTGAATTTTTAGTTATCATTTTACTTAATTTTGCGAAGTATAAACTTCGGTTTAACGTTTCGGCAACACAGATCTTTTCGACGAGGCTGTGTTGCCTTTTTTTTACCACCATTTTTGATATTGTCACGAAAACAACATTTTCGTGATTCCTCGAAAAGCCAACTGGCTAATCTGGATTTTTTATTATTCTAATTCTTTACTTCTATGCCTAATTCCTCCTTTCTTTGTTTTACGAAATCAACAGTAATTTTCGTATAGATTATTCTAACAATCGTTTAAAGACAAATCTAAACTAAATTTTCAGATTACACACTTGTGTACTTTCATTGTAGTATTAAGTTTATACAAACAACATATTTTGCAAAAAAAAAAAAAACGTAAAAATAGTTGGAGAATCAAGGGGTTGCGAGCTTTGTGGAACTCATTCTAATTATACTAAAGGTTGTTTTATTCATGCTTATTACTTTTGAGTGACGCAAATAAGCAATTTTTTAAAGTTAATGAAATGGCAGTGAAGTTCTATAAGGCATATTGTATTTAACTAAATACTATGACAGATTTTAGACATCGAGTAATTCAGAATTTTAGAATCCCTACTTAACAAATCTCAGTGCGAGGCTAAAATCGATTCGAGTAAGGCTTTCGTATGCGGATGGATCGAGTTCAATTGTTTGCTTTTGTCCATCCAAAGTTAAATCCGTATAAGTTAACACCCCAGAATATAAAGAAATCTGCAAGCCCATTCTGGTACTCTCTGTTAATCTAAAATCGTAACCTAAGTCTAAATTAAGACCAACACAGCCCGAATCCATAATAAAGTCATAAATCATTAAACCTTGGTTGTGATAAGTACTCAAACCAAATCCTGCGTCACCGTAAAACCAAGATTTATTATTTGTCTCGTTTAGCTTAAATGCATAACAGAGTCCGTAATAATTGATTTTAACATTCTCCTGCAGCTCGCCAATTATTGTATCGCCAGTTTCGAGCGCCAACCATATATCAATTGGGTCAGTAGACGATTTGTACAAACTATATTTTAGTCCTATACCGCTTTTATAATTAAAATAATAGGCAAAATCGAGTCCTAAATGTCCTCCACTCTTTAGGTCCTTATAATAATGTTCCATAAAACCATCAATGCCCGCAGGATTTTCTGCAATACGATTACTGAATCCACCATTTATTCCTAAACGTAATTTTTTGTCAAGCCAAATAGGGTTTTTAACATCTGATGTATTATCTCCGTGGGAAATAAAGTTTTTTCCATCCATTACATACATCTTCACCTTTTTGATAGCAATAAAATAATAAAAATCATCAACTGATTTCTGAACTGTATAGTAAATATAATTCCCATCAGTCTTTTTTATATTGCAAACAATTGTATCTTCTTTCAAAGTGAATATTGTATCGTTTGCCTCCTGTGCAGTCAATGAAATTTGAATAAACAAAAATAAAATCCAAGTTATAGCTTTTTGCATACTTAATTTTTTCACAAACTTAAACTAAAATAATTGAATTTAACTAAAAATTGTCATCGTTTTTTCAACTCAAAATGTCGGTCTCATAAGCACCAAAAATCAAATTCCAAATCCCAAAGAACAAATTACAAGTTCCAAAGGGATTATCTTGGGTTTTGGAATTTGTTTTTTGTGTTTTGTGATTTGTGATTTGTCACATAAGCACCAAATAACAACGGCTTTAGCCCTCATGCGATGCATTGAGCTGTGTCG
>CAZOHR010000087.1:0-2032 GCA_964579045.1 uncultured Bacteroidales bacterium
CCATCGGGATAATTAGTTATTACCACTTTAAGCGGATCAAGAACAGCCATTACTCTATTAGCTTTTTTATTGAGATCTTCTCTGATAAAGAATTCGAGAAGTCCAACGTCAATCATGTTTTCGCGTTTTGCCACACCAATTCGTTCGGCAAAGTTACGGATTGACTCAGGTGTATAACCTCTGCGTCTTAGTCCAGTAATTGTAGGCATGCGAGGATCGTCCCAACCACTCACGTATTTGTTTGTAACCAATTCGAGAAGTTTTCGCTTGCTCATAATTGTGTATGAAACATTAAGACGAGCAAATTCTATCTGACGAGGGCGTTTTCCAGTAGTATCAATTTGATCGAGGAACCAATCATACAAAGGACGGTGAACTTCAAATTCCAAAGTGCAAATTGAATGAGTTATTCCTTCTATATAATCGCTTTGCCCATGAGCATAGTCGTACATTGGATAAATACACCATTTGTCGCCTGTGCGGTCGTGATGTTTTTTAATTATACGGTACATAATCGGGTCGCGCATGTGCATGTTAGGCGAATTCATATCAACCTTGGCACGTAGAATCATCGAACCTTCATCATGTTTACCATCTTTCATTTCCTCGAAAAGTCTTAGGTTCTCCTCAATTGGACGATTACGGAAAGGCGACTCTATTCCTGGAATTGTAGGATTTGTTCTCTGTAAACTAATTTCTTCGGGAGTTTGCTCGTCGATATATGCTTTGCCTTGTTTTATTAGCATTACAGCCCAATCATATATTTGCTGAAAGTAATCAGAAGCATAAAAAAGATTATCATACTCAAAACCCAACCAGTGAACATCGTCAATAATCGAATTTACATATTCCACCTCTTCTTTTGTAGGATTTGTGTCGTCGAATCGCAGGTTGGTTTTACCCTTAAAAGTATCCTTTAAGCCAAAGTTAAGGCAAATAGATTTTGCATGACCAATATGTAAATATCCGTTTGGCTCTGGTGGGAAACGGGTGATAATTTGTTTGTGTTTACCTGTTTCGAGATCATTTTCTACAATTTGCTCAATAAAATTGAGAACTTCCTTTTTTTCTTCCATTGTTTTACACTTTTCTGAGTTACAAAGATAATCGGAATATTTTTATGATGCAATTGATTTTTTGATGTTATCGAGGCTTATATATTTGTAAAACCACAGACATGTTAAGATTAAAATGTTGTAAACTGAAATAGCCTTGTAGAAAAATCAATTTATAAATTGAGATAAGTACCATCAATTTAAGCCAGAATAATATTATTTTTGTAAAAATTTATGCAAAATCAAATTATGAAATCTAGTGTTTTTGTCAATGTTTTAAAGGTATATATGTTGCTGGTACTAATTCCTGCAATGGTTTTACTTAGTCATTATTCTTATTCACAGAATAAAGGTGAAAAGTCTGTAGTATATTTTACTAAAGATATTTCGCCAGAAGGGGTAATGCGGATTTTTGAGTTTGTAAAAGACAGTGTAAAGGGCAATGTTGGAATAAAAGTACATTTTGGAGAGGACGGAAATAGCTATTTTGTGCCGGCAACAATGGTGGAACCTTTGTGCAAAGAACTTAAAGCCACGCTTATAGAAACAAATGTTGCTTACAAAGGTCGCCGTCGCGAAACTGCTACTCATATTGAATTGGCCAAAGATCATGGATTTACATTTGCCCCAATTGACATTTTGGACGACGGAGGAACATTGAATTTACCTATTGAAGGAGGAACCCAGTTTAAAACAGCACTTATTGGGAAGAATATTGAAAAATATGAAACAATAATATATTTCACACATTTCAAAGGTCATGGAAGTGCAGGTTTCGGTGGATGTATCAAGAATGTTTCTATGGGCATGGCAACACCCGAAGGAAAGCGAATTATGCACTTTAATGATTTTCCTGAAACCAAAGATTCAAAATGTATTGGCTGTGGTGCTTGTGTGCGAGATTGTCCTGCTGATGCTATCACTCTAAATCCATTAACCATTGATAAAGAAAAATGTATTGGTTGTGGAAAATGTAT
>CAZOHR010000087.1:2132-12169 GCA_964579045.1 uncultured Bacteroidales bacterium
GGAAATATCGTAAGAAATAATTTCCATATAAAACTTAATCTTACGTGATAGAATATTTACTTAGGTCTTTTGCCAGTGGGTTTTTCTGCAAATGCTAATCTGTTGCTATTTTTTTTTAAGAATTATTGTAGATAACAAAATAATTGTTTTATCTTGTGAAGCTTTGAGTTTCGAAAAACCATAATTGCTTCTATTTAGTATCGTTGCAAGTCGGCTTAATAAATACTGTACAATGAATGTTAATAATGTATAAGGAACTCAAACTGCAAAGTCAACCACAGCAAGCTCGGAAAATGAAAAGAGATAAACAGTAATATAAACTAAAAAATAGAAATTATGTCAGCTTACATTAAAACCCCAGACGAATTTGGCAACAGTGTTTATTACATCAGCAATGAACAAATTAGAAGAAACGATGAATTTGGAGAAGTTCTCTTCTGTCTATCCGGAAATTATATCAAAAAACAAGACGAATTCGGACCTAATCTCCTCTATATTAATGGCAATCGAATTCGTAAGAATGATGAATTCGGGGATTTTGTTTATTATATAGACAATGATAGAGTTAAACAGCCTGATGAATTTGGCAATCAAGTTTTCCATATTTCTGGTGACCGTATCCGTAAAGGCGATGAATTTGGTAACTACATCTTCTTTATTAATGGGTCAATTAGCGAACGAGAGCTTTATTTACTAATTGCAATTCAATCCTTGAAATAAATCAGAAATTTTATTGCAATAGATAAATGCAAAAATTATTGGCACGATAAGTGATTTACTGTGGCTGAAATAAAATGCATCTTTGAAATAATTAAAGATTTATTTTTTTTCGCACCATGAAGCAGCAAAAAGCATTTAACGTCAAGGAAATTGAAAAATGTTTATTATTGTCTTTTTGAAAATACATTAAATTTTTAAAATGTAAATACATGAAACAATTGTTTTTTATGATTCTAATTTTAACTATTTGTTCAGTAGTATCTGCACAAGAAGAAGGAAGTTTTACCGACCCTAGAGATGAAAAAGTTTACAAAACCGTAAAAATAGGTAATCAAACATGGATGGCTGAAAATCTTTCTTACAAGGCCAATTCGGGTTGTAGGGCATATAACAACGACAAATCTAATGTTTCAAAATTCGGTTATTTGTACGATTGGGAAAGCGCAAAAGCAGCATGCCCTGCAGGCTGGCATCTTCCAACAGACGAAGAGTGGACAGTTCTTACAGACTCTTTAGGTGGGAGTGACATTGCCGCTGGGAAAATGAAAACTGTAACAGATTGGGAGTTTGATGAAGAAGGAATTTCTACCAACGAAAGCGGCTTTAATGCATTGCCAGCTGGCAGGTGCGATGCTAGTGGGTCGTTCAATCATATTGGAAGCAATGCGTATTTTTGGTCGAGTACGAGTGGCGCAACAGATGAGTATGCTTTGGGATATAGACTTTATAATTATCATAGTAAAGTGAGACGCAACGACTATTATCGTACTGACTATTGCAGTGTTAGATGTGTTAAAAATACTTTGTAGTTCCCTTATCTTTGTTATCATTGAATCAATCACTTGAAAAATAGAAACCATTAACAATCATTTTAATATTTAAACTATGAAAAAAACATTATCAACTATTATTTTAGTTTTAGTCTCGGGGCTTATGCTTTTTGGACAAACCCTCGACCCTGCATACACTCAAAAATTTGGTTATGGGATAATTCTTGCATCAGCAAAAGGATTCCCTGTTTTTACCAAGTATGATGAAACTCAATTTAATTTCAAGGAAGGGAAATTCTTTTTGGAACCAGGCGAAGCTTCAACAATAGACCTAAGAGCAATATTGCCACAAGGAACAACTATGGGAAGTTATATGGCTAAACTCAAAGCAGAACGCGGAAATAATCTTTCGCATAAAACTAATGAATTTTATGTTTGGGAGATATGGTGTTCACACGATGGCGATGTAGATCAAGTAACAGGTAATTACACCTGGCCTGCTTCAGCAAAGGACATTCCTGCTTGGGGTTCTCCATGTGCTGAGGTATATCAAACTTATACCGCTGAAGTTTCATCTTGGGCTTCGACTGGACTCACTTGGGATTACAATGGTGGCAACTTGCAATTTCAATTTGGCACTTACTTACACATGGCAAAGCCAGGTTATAAATACTACATCACTCTTAGAATGGCTTACGAGTATAGTGTGCCAGGTGGTCAAAACGAGAGTAAATGGAACAGCGTTCTAAATCGATTCGAGAATGTCGTTTCTGAGGGTGGAGTAGGTTACGTATATTCAGATCCTATTGCTTCATGTACGGTTGAAATTGCTGGCTTTGAAAATCAAACTGGAAGGTTTCAAAATAACGGAGACGGCACAGTTACTGATACAAAAAGTGGCTTAACATGGATTCAAGCACCTATCGAAAAAACAATGAGCTATGAAGATGCTCAACAATATGCTGATAATTTTGAATTTGCTGGCTCATCAAGCTGGAGATTGCCTTCTTTTGCAGAATTGGAAGGTATGATGAAATGCTCAATGGCGATGGATGTAAAATATGAATTTACATGGTTGAATAGTAATGGATTTTCAAATGTTCAGGCTGCCACGTATTGGTCTTCGGATGATGCTCTTCGTGATGGTCAACCAATAGGAGAAAAAATGACCGTTGATTTTCTTTATAAAATTACTGGAAGTGATGATATGTTGAGAATGTATAATGTTTGGCTTGTAAAATAAAAGCTTTATCTACATCGTGCAGTTTGATTAACAATCATTAAGTTATGAGTTGTTTAATCATACCTGATTTTATAATATAACCCAAATTTCATTAGTAATTTTGGGTTATATTATTCTTTAGTTATTCTTACAAATCACTTCATAGACAATTATACACCTAAATAATTACAAATATTATTTGATTTGTTCATTTCTTGACAAATTAATTGCTACATTTGACCTTAGTTTTTCAATAGTATGGTTTGCTGAAAAATCAGCACTATGCATAAAATTAGGATATACAATGAAGAATAAAGCTGTTCCATTTCTGACAACCTTTTTAGCCGCCTCTACCTTAACTGTTGTAATATTACTTACTAGCTTTAATGCCCAATCTCAATGTTGCACATACACTTTAAGTATGCAAGATAGCTATGGCGATGGTTGGAATGGTGGTAGTGTCGAAGTCTTTGTAAATAGTATTTCCATCGGAGATTTTAGTGCAACTGGATTTGGAAGTAGTGAATCTTTTGATGTTTGTACTGGTGATTCTTTTGAACTACTTTATACTGCTGGCGATTATGAGAATGAAAATTCTTATATGTTATTAAACCAAGTTTGGAATGTTTTATTCTCTCAAGGTATAAACCCGCCAACTGGGGTTGTGTTCTCATCAACAGCAGACTGTAATGAAATCGCAATTCCTGGTAGTCATCCATGTAATGCAATAGCAATTGATACTGGTCAATGTGTTATTGCAAATAATACAGGATTTCAAAGTACAGGCTTAAATCCTGGTTGTGCCAGTTATCAGGGCTCTGATATTTGGTTTGCCATGCAGGTGCCGTCTTCTGGTAATCTTAGTTTTCAAACAGATAACGGAAGTTTGTCGGATACAGGGCTAGCTGTTTGGCAGGGAAGTTTATGTTCAATCGTCCATTCCTTAGGTTGTGATGACGATGGAGGCAATGGCTATTACTCATTTCTAAGTTTGTTTAATCTGGAACCTGATCAAACAATTTATATTCAGGTATTTGGTTATGGAGGAGGAACTGGTAGTTTTGAGCTTTGTGTTGATGATTTAGGAACTGTTGAGTTTGATAGTTCTGAGCTTCCGATTTTTATGATTAACACACTCGACCAAACAATAGTAGCTGACACTAAAATTGATTGCTTACTGGATGTTAAATATAATGGACCAGGAAGTATGACTTTTGTTAATGACCCATCAAACATCTACAGTGGAAATATTGGGATCGAAATCCGTGGAGCATCATCATCAGGATATCCTCAACATCCGTATGGATTTGAAACACGTGATGCACTGGGCGAAAATAGCAATGTGTCAATACTAGGAATGCCAGCTGAAAATGATTGGGTTCTATTGTCAAATTACAACGATCGTTCTCTTGTCAGAAATGCTCTGGCATTTAAGCTTTTTGGTGATATGGATAATTATAGTGTGCGCACAAGTCTTTGCGAAGTTCTTGTTGACAGCGTTTATGCAGGAATATATTTGTTTGGTGAAAAAATAAAACGTGATAACAATAGAGTTGATATAGCAAAATTAACTACGCTTGATATAGCAGGTGATGATCTCACAGGTGGTTATATTCTTCAGCAAAATTACTGGGACGCGAACAATAGTTTTGAGTCAAACTACTCACCTATTGACCATCCTGGTTTTGATGTACACTTTGTTTATGAATACCCTGAGCCAGATTCAATTCTTAGTGTCCAGAAAACATACATTGCCTCTTATGTTGACAGTTTGGAAACTGCTCTTTACAGCGAGAATTTCGCTGATCCAGAATTAGGTTACAGAAAGTATCTTGATGTAAAATCTTTTATTGATTATTTAATTGTAAATGAACTTGCACGAAATGCTGATGGATTTAAGAAGAGTGTATTCTTCAACAAGGACAAATACTCGAATGGAGGTAAATTAAAAGCTGGCCCAGTTTGGGACTTCGACTGGGCGTGGAAAAACCTGTATGGTTGTGAACTTTATGAGACATTTGATGGCTCTGGCTGGGCGCATCACAACAACGACTGTCCAACAGATAATTATTCAACTGGCTGGTATATTCGCTTGCTTCAAGACCCATCATTTAGTGACGAGTTGCAGTGTACCTACCAAAATTATAGACAAACAATTCTTGATACAACTTATCTTTTCGCCTATATTGATAGTATGGATAACCTTTTACAGAATGCTCAAGCACGACATTTTCAAAGATGGCCAATACTTGGTATGAGTGGTCCTGCTCCAGAAATTGGGGCAATTGCAACTACCTACAGTGCAGAACTCGACACCTTAAAATCATGGATTACCATACGTTTGGATTGGCTAGATGCAAATATGCCAGGAATATGCATACCCTCTGGTAGTGAAATTATTACATCTAACAATTTTAACTACTTTCCCAACCCCGCAAGTGATTTTGTTCAGATAGATTATTCAATTTCAGATCCAAAGGTTGTAAATGTAAGTATTCTTAATTTTATCGGAGAAACGGTAAGGCTTTCTAATCTTGGTATGCAGAGTGTTGGAGCCCATTCAACGAAAATTGATACAGAAGGCCTTCCATCTGGAATTTACATAATTCGTTTTGATACAGGACCAACTAGTAAAAATGGTAAATTAGTGATTGTAAACTAAGGCATATTGTGGTAAGCTTTTGTCGATTGGGTTTGAGATTTGTGCAAAAAAGTAATCTAATAAACCGTAAAGTGTTCGATGTAAGGTAAACTTGATTTTGCCTATTTGTGTTCTTAATTGGATATCAATTTTGTTTAATATTTGCAATGCGCAGTTTTATATTTTTAAAAATAGAAGGAAAACTTATCGAAAAATTTGTTATTTTTAGCCCGAATTCAGTTTGAGTATCGGAAAGCGTGAGGCAAAACGACAAGCTGTATTTGTATTACTTTAATGCATTTCTTATGACAAACAAACTATCTCTTTTAATCGTTTCATTATTATTATTATTTACTGCTTTTACAGCAAATTCTCAAAATTGGAGTGAACTAATCAAAGTATGTGCTTCGGATCGTGAAGCAAATGATAATTATTCTTTTTCTGTTGCCATAGATGGCGATTATGCAATTGTTGGCGCATATCAGGAGGATGAAGATACACTCAATGAAGCTACATTAAGTAATGCTGGTTCTGCTTATATCTACAAAAACGAATCAGGAACTTGGATTGAAATGCAAAAGATTGTGGCTTCAGACCGTAGCTCAATTGATAATTTCGGTTATTCTGTTGCTATCAGTGGCGATTATGTAATTGTGGGTGCCTATCAAGAGGACAACGATGTTGATGGTGGAAATACAATGAGTAATTCGGGTTCAGCATATATTTTCAAAAATATTGCCGGCGAATGGACTGAGATGCAAAAAATTGTGGCTTCTGATAGAAATACTGACGATTTCTTTGGGGCCTCGGTTAGTATGAGCGGCGAATATGCGGTTGTTGGCGCTTATCAAGAGGACGAAAATGCTAGTGGTAGTTCAACAATGAGTAACTCAGGTTCTGCTTATATCTTCCGTAATGTCTCCGATACTTGGTCTGAGGTACAGAAAATTGTTTCATCCGATCGTAGTGCTGTTGACTATTTTGGCTTATCAGTTTCCATAAGTGGTGATTATCTTATCGTTGGGGCATATTCCGAAGATGAAAATGTTGCCGGTTCTGCTACACTAAATAATGCTGGATCTGCCTATATCTTTAAAAATAATGCGGGAACTTGGGCACAATCTCAAAAAATTGTTGCATCGGATCGTGGCGCAGAAGATTTCTTCGGGTTTTCTGTTTCCATAAGCGGAAATGTTGCAATTGTTGGTGCTTATCAGGAGGATCATAATACCTCTGGTTCTGCAAATCTTGCAAACTCGGGCTCTGCATATATTTATACACGAAGTGGAGCTACTTGGGCACAGTCACAAAAGGTTATTGCCTCGGACCGCGATGAAGGTGATCAATTTGGTTATTCTGTTTCTATTTGTGGTGACTATGCAATCGTGGGTTCTTCATTGGAGGACGAAGATATAAGCGGCGAAAATTCATTCTTTAATGCAGGTTCAGCCTATATTTATAAAAATGTTGCTGGAAGTTGGAGTCAGGCTCAAAAAATTGTGCCATCCGACCGTGCTAATAGCGACCTCTTCGGAACATCAGTAGCTATCGGAAATTATTACACTATTTGTGGAGCCTATCAAGAAGACCACGACGCTATTGGCGGTTCTGTTCTGGCAAATCCTGGTTCTGCTTATATTTTCATTAATGGACACGAGATTGCTGTTAAACAAAATACAACAAGTATCAATGATGCCGGAACATTTAGTTTTGGCAGTTTTCTGTTAGGTGAGAACAGTGGAGCAGTAGAATTTACAATTCAGAATCAGGGTGGAGCGCCTTTATCCCTAAATGGAAGTCCTGTTGTTGTATTATCTGGTGCAAATTCTTCAGACTTTATTTTAGACCAGCCAGAAATACTCTCGAGTTTATTACCAGGTGAATCAACAAGTTTTACAATTACATTTACTGCTTCGGTTGTTGGGTTAAAAACAGCCGATATTAGTATTGCTAATAATGATACTGACGAAAATCCTTTTAATTTTACGATTACTGGTAATGGTTCAACAGATTTGTCTTCTATAAATAGTAATGAGTCAAATATATCTGTTTATCCCAATCCCACTGCTGGTCTCGTAAATTTTGACTTTAACGATGTTGCTATTTCTGAAATAATAATTACTGATTTATGTGGAAAGGTAGTGTTTGAGAAGTCGAATGTTTTAGTTGAAGAAAATATTGATTTTTCTCAGCTTGCAAATGGCGTTTATTTCGTACTTATGAAGGCGGAAAATCAAAACTATAGTATTAAGTTGATAAAGGAATAACTAATCTGTAGATTTTAACGAAAATATCAAAGAAACTCTAGCATTATTCTAGAGTTTCTTTTTATATTGCATTTTAAAACCTAAAGTCATGAAAACCATTATTGTTGCAATAGCATTTTTTTCTTTTTTATCGATACTTATGTCGTCGTGTAACATTACAGAGAAACATAGCACAGGTAAGTTCAATATCCAAAAAGACGGTGTAAGTCAGAAATTAATTATTGCGTGGGCATCAGAATCTGGGTTGAAAGATTATCGAGAGGAGGGGGGCGAAGATTGGTTCTGGTTTGTGAGCGATATTTATTTGCATTTCGAAGCAAACCCAGTTGAGAATCTTATGTTTTGTGTTGATTTACCCGAAGGAATCTCTGATTCGGATATGAAAAAACTGGCTAAGTTTCTTGGAAATAAAGATTTGTCATTTGGGTATTACTTGATTGACGGCGACAAAAAAGCTTTTATTCAGCACAATATGCCCGAAGATATTTACGATGATTTTTACAGTTTCTTTGGAATTGAACAGCCAGAAACATCGGAGTAGAAATCTGTGAAAAATAAAATCGAATTACTCGCACCTGGAGGAGATATAGATTCTATCAAAGCAGCAATTCTTGCAGGTGCAGATGCTGTTTACTGCGGTTTAGACAGATTTAATGCAAGAAATCGAGCTGCTAATATCAGTTTCGACGATTTGCATGGCATTTTACGATTCGCACACAAAAACGACTGCCAAATTTTTCTGACTCTAAATATCATTATTTTTGAAAATGAAATTCCGGCTATTGTTAAATTGCTTAATAAATTGGTAAATACTGGCATTGACGGAATTATAGTTCAGGATTTAGGTTTGTTACACATATTATCAAACTACTTCACAAATCTTAAAATTCATGCTTCAACACAACTCACAACTCACAATGAGGGGCAAATAGAATTTTTAAATAAGTTGAAAGTCACTCGTGTTAATTTATCGAGAGAATTAAATATTGATGAGATAAAACATCTTAGTTTGGTTGGGCATAATTACAATATTTCTACCGAAGTATTTGTGCATGGATCAAATTGTATTTCATTTTCGGGATTATGCTATTTAAGTTCTTTGCAAAGTGGTAATTCTGGAAATCGTGGGAGATGTGGTCAGCCTTGCCGTGATAGATATATTACAACCGAAGCTGGAAAAAATTATCCTCTAAACTTGAAAGACAATTCTGCATTTTTCGATTTAAAAGAAATCATTGAAGCGGGAGTGGAGTCAATAAAAATTGAGGGTAGAATAAAGAAATCTGATTATGTTTATACCGTTGTAAATGCCTACCGAAAACAGTTAAATAGTCTTTATAATGGGAATAAACTACTAACCGATAATTCAGATTTATACAAAGTTTTCAATCGCGATTTTTCAAATGCTTTTTTGATTGGTGATATTAGTAAAGATATGTTTATTGATAATCCTAGAGATCATTCAATTCAACATTTGGCGGAAATAAATGATTTTTCATCTGAAAGCGAAATTGAAAAAGCAGCTCTGGGACTTTATGAAGAAAAAGATAAAATTAAGGAGACGGTTGAAAGTCAAATTAATAAGTTAAGCATTGTAAAAATCCCTTTAAACATAATTGTATCTGGCAATACTGGCTCGGTTTTAAGAGTAACTGTAATCTCATGTAATATTTCGTTTACATTACAGTCAAAAACTAATCTTGTGTTAAATCCTACTCATAGTTTAACAACGGAAATTCTTTTAGCCAGACTAAAATCAATCAACGATACTGAATTTTATATTGAAAGTCTTAATCTTGAAAATCTTCAAGTAGGTCTTTCTATTTCTTTCAATGAATTGACAGCCATTAAGAAAAGAATTTTGTTCATCTTGAATGGAAATAAAGAACAAATTGAGCCGATTGAATTACCAGTATTGAAGAAATATGCATCTCTAGAAACTAAAGCCACTCTATCGGTTCTTATAGACTCGCAAAAGGATTTGAATATTTCTAATAACAGCGACACAAAGGTTTACTTTCAGCTGCCAGAATGCTTTAAAAAAGGAATTTTAGAGTTTGAAAATCTTTTTCGACAAAACGACAAACTAATTCCATGGTTTCCTTCAATAATAATTGGTGAAGATTACTATGCTGCGGTACAATTACTTAGGTCTATTAAAGTAAGTTGTATTGTTACTAATAATCTGGGAATTGCTTATGAAGCTTATAAGAATGGAATACCTTGGATTGCCGGACCATATCTGAATATTGTAAATTCCTATAGTCTGATTAATCTGAAAGAGAACTTCAAGTGTTTTGGTGCATTTATTTCGAACGAAATCAATCAACATCAGATAAAGGGAATAACAAAACCTGATGAATTTAAATTATTCTTTAGTATTTATCATCCAATTATGCTGATGACAAGCCGTCAAT